>CAYUPD010000025.1:0-12448 GCA_964446645.1 uncultured Rhodospirillaceae bacterium | reverse complement strand
GCGCTTACAGACCGGACTCACACATTACATTCACATCGTCCGCTAACATGCTGCACTGCAAATTTTTTATGTCGTTGAGGGTATCAAAAACGGCCTAAATATCTGAAATTTCTGATTCTTGGCGCGGGTTTTTGTTGCACGAATCAAAGGAAAAGATTCAAATGCGGGAGAATGATTCCAGCGCGGCGGTTGTTCGCGCCCAAAGAACCCGGAGGATATTTCATGATAAATTTGTCGATGGCCGATCCCGAACACAACTTACGTCCGCGCCTGACGGTTGTCGGCGTTGGCGGCGCGGGCGGCAATGCCATCAACAACATGATCCGCTCGCAGCTTGAAGGGTGCGATTTTATAGCGGCGAACACGGACGCGCAGGCGTTGGCGATGTCGCTGGCGGGGCGGAAGATACAGATCGGGGTCAACCTGTCGCGTGGATTGGGCGCGGGGTCGAAGCCGGACGTAGGCCGTGCGGCGGCGGAAGAGCAGATGAACGACATCATGGCGAGCCTTGAGGGGTCGGACATGGTGTTCATCACGGCGGGGATGGGGGGCGGCACGGGCACGGGCGCGGCGCCGGTGATTGCGCGTGCGGCGCGCGAGAGCGGGATACTGACGGTTGGCGTGGTGACGAAGCCGTTTCATTTTGAGGGCAACAACCGGATGCGGCAAGCCGAGGCGGGGATAGCCGAGCTGCAGCAGTACGTGGATACGCTGATCGTGATCCCGAACCAAAATCTTTTCCGGATAGCGAACGAGCGGACGACGTTTGCCGAGGCGTTTCGCCTGGCGGACGAGGTGCTGCACTGCGGCGTGAGGGGGATTACGGATTTGATGGTGATGCCGGGCTTCATGAATCTGGATTTTGCGGATGTGAAGACGGTGATGGGCGAGATGGGCAAAGCGATGATGGGGACGGGCGAGGCCGACGGGGACAACCGGGCGGTGCGCGCGGCGGAGGCGGCGATTTCCAACCCGCTGCTCGACGACGTGTCGATGAAAGGCGCGCGCGGCGTGCTGATCAACATCACGGGCGGGCTCGATATGACGCTGTTCGAGGTGGATCAGGCGGCGAACCGCATCCGCGAAGAAGTGGACCCCGAAGCGCAGATCAAGGTCGGATCGACCTTGGGCGAGCAGCTTGACGGGAAGATACGCGTGTCGGTCATCGCGACGGGGATTGACGCGGCGATTCAACAGCGCGCGGCGGCATCGTCGGCATCGGCGGTTGCGCCGAAGGCGGCGCGGACGGTTAAGGCGCAGCAGCCGCAGGTTCAGGCGGCGGCGTATGCGCAGCCTGTGTATCCGGCGCAAGCTACGGCGGCGACGCCGTCCGTTGCGGCGCAGCCTGCGGCCCCGGCGGCGCAGACGAATTATTTCACGATGCCGCAGGCGATTGTGCCGCATGCGGACGTTTTGCCGCACACGGCGCCGATTGAAGTCGTGCAGGCCGAGGTGAAGGCGCGGATGCCGGAAGCCAAGCCTGTTGTGGAAGAAGAGATGAAGCCCGAGGTTGCGGAAGCAGCCGAGGCGGAAGTTGCAGAAGCTGTGGACGAGCCGGTTGCGGCCGCGCCGCGCGTGCAGGAGGAAGAAGAAGTTATTTCTTCCGCGCCGCCGAAAGCGGAAGTCTCTTCGCGGCGGAGTGCGCGTCCGGCGACGCCGATGGCGGTGGCACCGCAGGAGAGCATGCGGATGACGCAGTTATCGGCGCAAACGCCGCCGGTTGCGGCGATGAGCGCGCCCGAGCAGCGGCGTCAGCGGCGAGCGGAGTCTTTGTTTACGCGGATAACGGGATTTGGGCTTGTGCGTCCGTCGTCGCAGCATCACGAAGACGAAGCGGCCGAGGCGCAGATGGGAGAAGACCCGGCGCATCGGATGGATGTGAGGCCGAGCGAGAGGCCGGTGTTGTCCGAGCAGCCTGAGGATTTATTGGAGATACCGGCGTTTCTCCGCCGTCAAAGCAACCACTAGGATTTTTTACAAAACCCTAACTCGCGTTCTCTCTTCTCCCCTCCCCTTGAGGGAGGGGTAAGGGGGAGGGGTTAGCGGTTGCCATGAATACCACTGTTTCAAGCCCTTTTTACTTAATGGAGGGGGTAGCGGTAGCCATCAAGAAAATCATTTTGGTCTTTTGATCTTTACCCTCTCCGCCGCTTGCGGGGGAGAGGGTGCCTCGCGCAAAAGCGCGAGGCGGGTGAGGTGGTTTTCTCTTCTTCCTTTTTCCCTTGTTGGAAAGGATAAAGAGGCTGCAAAAAGACGCTTTATAAAAACGCCTCAATGGTCTCCCACAAAAGCTCAAGGTTTTCGGGCGCGCTCAGAGAATGATTGCCGTCCTTGACGAGCGTTACGCGCACGTCCGGAGCCGAAATATGTTGCGCGATGCGCGGCGCATGCTGCCAGGGGACGTCCTCGTCATGCATGCCCTGAAGAAGGCGGACAGGGAAAGAAAGCGCCAAAGGAGAGCGTAAGACGAGATGTTTTCGCGCCTCTTGGATGAGTTTCAGGGTTATGGGGGCGCCGCCATCGTCCAAAGAGCCGCCCTGCCGCAAAATTTCGCGGTCTGAGGGTGAGAGTTTGTCCCAAACGAGGTCTTCGGTAAAATCCGGAGCGGCGGCGACGCCGATAAAGGCCTTAAAGCGGTCTGGGCGGGCCTTGGCCAAAAGGAGGCCGATCCAGCCGCCCATGGAAGAGCCTATGACGATCTGAGGGCCATCGGTAAGGTTATCGAGAACGGCCTGAGCGTCGTCGAGCCAGTCGCCGAGGGTCATGTCGGCGAAAGAGCCGGAGGAAGAGCCGTGTCCGCGATAATCGAATCTAAGAAAGCTTCGACCGGTTTCTGCGGCGCGAGAGGCCAAAAAAGAGGCCTTCGAGCCGTTCATGTCGGAAGCGAAGCCGCCGAGGAAGAGAATGGCGGGGGATTTAAGGGCGCCAAGTTGCCGTTGATAAGCGAGGCGTCTATCCGCTAGACTGAGGAAAGAGAGAGCCATGTCGTTTGCCCGTTTGATGTGCCATGAACACAGTAACACCTAGCAAGAAAAAGTATCCCTTAAAAGAGTCGCTTCTCAAGCCGCCGGCGCGGCCGAAAGTGCGGACGGGGGTGCTGCATTTATGCGGGAGTCTGGATTACGGAGACCCTGCGCGAGAGACGGTGTCGCTGGCGGTGCTGACGCAAAGGCTTGGCTGGCGAGCGATGATCGCGTCGGCTGGAGGAGGGCTGGTGACGGAGTCCGAGCGCGCGGCGGTCAAGCACATCCGCATGCCGCTGCACCGGCGGGGCGTGTTTTACAATTGGCGCAATCGCGTGCATCTCGAGGCGCTGGTGCAAAAAGAGCGTCCGGCGCTGATTCACGCGCATGGATTGAGGGCGGTGGACATGGGGTGCCGTCTGAGTCTCCAGCATGGATTGCCGTTGGTTGTGGATTTGACGCAGCCGCTGCCGCAAACGGGACGGACGCGGCGGCTGATTGCGCGAATGGCGCAGGCGTCGTGCGCGATACGCGTGCCGACACGGGTGATGGAAAAGCACCTGACGTCCGATTTTCAGATTAATCCGTCGATGGTGAAAAGAATACCGCCGGGGATCGACCTGCAAACGTACAACACGGCGGCGATCAGCGCCGAGAGGTTGCACGGGCTGTCGCGGTTATGGAGGCTGCCCGAGCAGGCGATCATCGTGCTGATGCCGATGCCGATCGAGCCGGGAATGGGGCATGGAGTATTTTTAGAGGCGCTGGCGCAAATCAAGGACGAGAACATCTACGCGGTGATGGTGGGGAGCGACCGGAACGCGCCGGGGCTACGGCGGGAGATGGAAAAGAAAGTGGACGAGCTAGGGCTGAACGGGAAGGCGATCATGCCCGAGTCGTGTCCCGACTGGCCTGCGGCGTTTTGGCTGGCGAACGTGGTGGTGGCGCCGAACAGCGCGGTGCGGGGGCAGAATCTAGAGGTGCTGGACGCGCAGGCGCTTGGGCGTCCGGTAATCGTGACGACGGTCGGCGCGAACGAAGAAATGGTGATGAAGGACGAAACGGCGTGGGTTCTGCCGCCGGATAACGCGAAGGCGCTGGCGAAGGCGCTGCACGATGCGGCGCATATGGGGACGGATCTGAGGGTAAGTTTGGCGGATAACACGAGGTACTTCATCGAGGACAATTTTCCGCAGGCGGAATGGTTCAACGCAATGATGGGAATATACGAGTTGATGTTGGCGGGCCGTCGGCCTGAGGGTTTAAAAGCCGAAGCGGCATAAGAGCACACCATTGTAAGCATTTTGGGTAATTTCTTTACCCTTTTTAACGTAATGTGCCAGCGAGAAGAAAGGAAGGCATAGCATGACGGAATGCTGCGAGTGCAAAAAGAGCGAGACGGGGCGGAACGACCTGAAAGTTCTTGTCGTTGAAGACAACGACGTGTCGAGGGAAGTTCTGCGGCTTGTCCTAAAAGACAAGCACAAGATATTCACGGCGAAGGGAGAGGAAGAGGGCTGGCGTCTTTATAAAGAAAAGAAGCCCGACATCGTGTTCATGGATATCCGGATAGCGGACGGCGACGGATTAAGCCTGACGCGGCGGATCAAAGAGGACGATCCGAAATCGTACGTGGTGATCATGACGGTAAGCGACTTCGACGAGGAGAAAGAGAAGGCGGCGGAGAATCGCGCGGACGGATTTATAGCGAAGCCGTTCACGAAGGCCGAGATCGAAGACTTCATCGAGCGCTACTGGATACTAAAGGTTCGCGGCGGCCAATTTTAGACAATCAAACGATCTTGGGCTGCAAAACGCACAATTTCAAATTTTTGATGCTCACGTACGGAGGAAGTACGCTCCGCTCAAAAATTTGAAATTCCACGTTTTTCGCCTCAAGCTTGTTTGATTGTTACACGACCGCGGCGATGCTGCGGAGTTGGAACATCAGGTCGATGGCGGATTGAGGAGCGCGCTGGCGGATGAGCGCGGCGACGCGGTTGCGAACGATGTCGAAAGCCTTGCGAAATCTTGTGTCGATTTCGTCGCCGGTGGGGGCGGCGCAAGGGTCGTCGACGGGCCAGTGGACGCGAAGGGGTTCGCCCGGCCATTCGGGGCAAGAAAGACGGGCTTCTTCGGACAGAGTGACGATAACATCCACAAGGATCGAGCGCGGGGATTCAAAGAAGCGCATCATATCTTTGGGTTGAAGGCTGCCTGAGGAGATATCGTTTTCGTTGAGGAGAGCGATGGCGCGAGGGTCTGGGCGGGCGAGGGGGGAGCATCCGGCGCTAAAGGCGACAAAGCGCTGGCCGCCGCCGTGGCGAAGGATGGCTTCGGCCATAAGGCTCCGGGCGGCGTTGCCGGTTGAGAGAAAAAGAACAGTCGTCGGGGTGGGATTCATGAATTCTTCACGTTTTCCCTATCGAGGAGACGAATCGAACGCCCCACTGTAGAGGGAGGGGATTCATGCGGTCAATCGAAAGTTCCCATAATTCTAAGAAGCGTTGCACGAAAGACTCACAAAGCGGCGAAGCTAAAAAAACTTTTCTTCGTGAGGAAAGCGGGATAGAACGGAAGTATCGAATAAATTCATAAGGTTCATAGAAGATGTCGCGTCGAATAACGTTGCCCGATGGAAGCGTCAAAGAATTTTCCGGTTCCGTAACGGGTGCCGAGTTGGCCCAGTCGATAGGGAAGGGGCTGGCTGCGGCTGCATTGGCGGTGAAGGTGGACGGCGAGCTGCGGGATATGGCGCGGCCGATAGAGAAGGACGCGAAGGTCGAAGTGGTGACGCGCAAGTCGGAAGAAGCGTTAGAGATGATCCGGCATACGGCGGCGCATGTGCTGGCGCAGGCGGTGCAGGAGTTGTATCCGGGCACGCAAGTGACGATTGGCCCGAACGTAGAGAACGGCTTTTACTACGACTTTGCGCGGGAGGAGCCGTTCAGCCCCGATGATTTCCCCAAGATCGAAGCGCGGATGAAAGAGATCGTGGCGCGCGACGCGCCGCTGACGCGGGAGGAGATGTCCCGCGCCGAGGCGATCAAGTTTTTCAAGGCGAAGAAAGAGCAATACAAGGTCGAGCTGATCGAAGACCTTCCCGAAGGCGAAAAGATAACGGTCTACGGGCAGGGGGAATGGAAAGATTTGTGCAGGGGGCCGCACCTGCCGTCCGTGGGCAAGGTGGGGACGGCGTTTAAGTTGCTGAAGGTCGCGGGGGCGTACTGGCGCGGCGACAGCAAGAACGCGATGCTTCAAAGGATATACGGCACGGCGTGGCGCGACGAAAAAGAGCTAAGCGCTTATCTGACGCTGCTCGAGGAGCTGGAGAAGCGCGACCACCGCAAGATTGGGCGCGATCTGGACTTATTCCATTTTCAGGACGAAGCGCCGGGGCAGGTTTTCTGGCATCCGAAGGGATGGACGGTGTACCTGACGCTGATGGCGTACATGCGGCGCAAGATCGCGGCGCACGGGTATGTCGAGATCAACACGCCGCAGATGATGGAAGCGAAGTTCTGGAAGGCGTCGGGGCATTGGGACAAGTATCGCGAGAACATGTTCGTGCTGGATGAGGGCGAGAAGGAGAATCCATACGCGATCAAGCCGATGAGCTGTCCGGGCGGGGCGCAGGTGTATCTGCACGGGACGCGGAGCTACCGGGATTTGCCGATCCGCATGGCGGAGTTCGGGCATGTGTTTCGGCGGGAGTCGTCGGGGGCGCGGCACGGATTGATGCGCGTGCAGGCGTTTACGCAGGACGACGCGCATATCTATTGCACGCCGCAGCAGTTGGAAGAAGAAGCGATCGCGATGTGCGAGCTGATCCGCGAGGTGTACAAGGACGTAGGGCTGGCCGACAGCATCACGGTGCATTTTTCGACGCGGCCCGAGAAGTTCATCGGAACGGTCGAGGATTGGGACAAGGCCGAGTCGGCGCTGCGGCGGGTATGCGAGCGGATCGACATGAAGTGGGTGCTCAATGCGGGGGACGGAGCGTTTTACGCGCCGAAGCTGGATTTTGTGATTAAGGACGCGCTGGGGCGCGAGTGGCAGTGCGGGACGATACAGGTGGATATGAACATGCCGCGCCGTCTTGGATTGAGCTACATGGGCGAGAACGGCGAAAAATGCGTGCCGCATATGATACACAGGGCGATCATGGGCTCGATCGAGAGGTTTATCGGCGTGATGATCGAGCATTACGCGGGCAAGTTCCCGCTTTGGCTGGCGCCGACGCAAGCTGCGGTCTGCACGATCACGAACGACGCGGACGCATACGCCGGAAAGGTATTTGCCGAATTGAAGAAGGCGGGTCTCAGGGCCGAGATCGACACGCGGCCCGAGAAGATCAACGCGAAGGTGCGCGATCATAGCTTGCAGAAGGTGCCGTTGATCCTGGTGGTGGGCAAGAAAGAGGCCGAAAAGGGCACGGTGGCGCTGCGCCGTCTTGGCGGCGAAGCGCAGGAGATACTGCCGCTCGCCGACGCCATCGCCATCCTCGCCGCCGAAGCGACCCCCCCGGACTTGAGGAAATAATTTCCTTTTTTGTCATTCCGGAAAATTCGCCTTCAGGCGAATTTATCCGGAATCCCATTTTCTTGCTTCCTTTCCTCTTCCTCGCCCTTTCAACGCTTCTCTCTCTCGTCGTCATTCCGGAAGCCGCGAAGCGGCTATCCGGAATCCAGTCGGCCTATCTGCAAAAACGCTATTCGGATATTTTATTTCTCGCACCGCTTCGTAGGGGCTGGAGAGGGAGCCTTTTATTCTTCCTTTTATGGAGAGGGGCTTGTTTTTCCATATGAAATGCCAACTTTATTGTTGGACACAATTAAGGAAATATTAGTGGACAAAATATATAATATAATCTTATTTTAAGTTTAATAACAATTTGTTATATGTAAATGAAAATGGACATTAATCATGAAACATGAAACGACACATCCATGGATTAGTTTTAACTTGGATATGACGAAAGCGTCGCCGAATTTCTGGACGCTTTTGGGCGAAGCGAAGTCAAAATGCCAGCATTTGGCTGGAGTGCCGTTGAAGCCGAAGACGGCGGAATATTTGCATTTAATTTATTTAGCGCGAGGCGCTTTAGCGACGACGGCTATTGAGGGGAACACGCTTTCGGAAAGGGAAGCGGTTAAAGTGGTGAAAGGAAACAGCAAGCTTCCGGAATCTCAGCAGTATTTAGCGAAAGAAATTCAGAACGTTTTAACGGCCGCCAACACGATCATGAAGGAGATAGAAACGGACGGCGAAGTAAAAAATCTGAAAGCGGAGGACATAAAAAGATATAACAAATATATTTTGGATGGTTTGGATGTGGCGGGACATGTCGTTCCCGGGGAATACCGGAAATGCGGGATTGAAGTTGCGTCTTATATTGCGCCGAAATGGGAAGAAGTTCCGTCGTTGATCGGCGATTTATGCGCATGGCTCAACGGCGAATTTTTTAAACGGACGAGCGACGATACATTGATTAACGCGATTATTAAAGCGATCGTTGGGCATATATATATTGCATGGATTCATCCGTTCGGGGATGGAAATGGCCGCACGTCGCGCATGCTGGAGTTCCGTTTTTTGGTTGAGGGCGGGGTGCCGTCGGACGCGGCCCATCTGCTGAGCAATCATTATAATAAAACGAGGTCTGAATATTATCGTCGGTTGGAAGACGCTTCGAAAAACGGGGGAGACGTATTGCCGTTTCTTGAATATGCCATAAAAGGCTTTGTCGATCTTCTTCATGAGCAGTTGTCGTATGTGAAAATACAGCAGTGGTCTGTATCGTGGCAGGATTATGTGCATGAAGTTTTGGGACCGAATAAGAACGCATCGATTCAAAGGCAGTTGCATTTAGTGTTTGCGCTTAGCGATAAACGCAAGCCGTGTTCGAAGAGCGAGATACTTGAGCTTACGCCGGAGATTGCGCGTTTGTATGCGCGTAAGACCAATAAAACGCTGTCCCGCGACATCAACAAGCTTTGTAGGCTTGGATTGATACATCTTGCCGGTGGAAAGGTCGCGGCGAATCCGGAACGCATTCTTAGTTTTTTGCCTCGTGCGAAGAAAGAAGTCATCAACGATCAGCTTGAGGAACTGGAAAAAGTATTCAAGGAAATATAGGCGGTTATCTTCCCGTGACAGGCTCGGTTCCGGCGGTCAGGATGGCGAGATAATCGGAGTATGCGAAAAGCCTGTTTCGCGCGCCGCCGGTAAGTTCTTTCAGCAGTCCCATCTCGGCTAGTTTTTGCACGGCGTTTGTCGTTGTCGGCACCGATAGGCCGAGTTCTTTGGCGGCTTTGGTGATCGACAAAAAAGGTTTTTCCAGCAGATACCGATGGATTTTAAGCGCGCTTTTCGAAGCCTTGCCGATTGCGCCGATGCGTCGGCGGTCGCGCTCCAACAGGTCGATGATGCTTTTGGCGTCGGCCGATCCTTGGGCCGCGGTTTCCCTGACTCCGTCGAGGAAAAAGTCGCACCACTCTTCCCACGCGCCCTTCGTGCGAACGTCTTGCAGCAGATCGTAATAAGTCTGCCGATGTTCTTTAAAGAAAAGGCTGAGATATAAGATCGGCTGAGCCAGCGTTCCGTCGGCGCAAAGCAATAAAGTGATGAGAAGCCGTCCCAAGCGTCCGTTGCCGTCAAGGAAGGGATGGATGGTTTCGAACTGCACATGGACGAGTGCGGCTTTGATGAGGGCTGGCAGGTTTTGTCGGTCGTCATGGACGAACTTTTCCAAATCGCTCATAAGGCCGCCGACCGTTTCCGGCGGGGCCGGAACATAACGGGCCTTGCCCGGCCTTATGCCGCCGATCCAGTTTTGCGAGCGGCGAAATTCTCCGGGCGCTTTGTCCGAGCCGCGTCCGCCGCGCAGCAGAATGGCGTGCATTTCTCGGATAAGGCGGGTCGATAGGGGGAAGCCGTCCCGCATTCTCTTCAATCCGTGATGAAGCGCGGCGATGGCGTTCGAAACTTCTTCGACGTCGTCAACCGGCGCGCGCGTCTTTTCCCGGTTTTCAAAAAGCAAAAGATCGGACAGCGACGATTGCGTGCCTTCGATCTGGGACGACAAAAGGGCTTCTTTGCGGACGTACATGTAAAGGAAGAGCCCGATGTCGGGCAGAAGTTTTGCCAAAGCGTCCAGTTCGCCCAAGGCTTTCATGGCGTTATCGAGAGGTTTGTAAAGCCGATCCATAATGAGCGGCGGATCGGGAGGCAGGGCAGGAGGCACAAAAGCCTTATACGTTTCTCCGGCGGCAGAGAGGGAAACGTAAGAGCCGAGCCTTTTCTTGTTTGACGTCTTTTTCATGGCCTTCTCCCAACCTTTAATAAGGACCCATCTTATTAAAGTTTAGTATATTATCCCTTAATAAGGAAGACTCTTGTTGAAGGGTAAAAAGCCCCCATTTCCCTTCCTCCGCTCCCCATCCTGCGAAGAAATCCATTAACCTTTCCTAAAAAAACGCCTCAGACTATAGCCTGAATCCGAGGCAAAAAATTCGACTATGGTCTGAATCCGACCCCATTTTCTGAGACTATAGTTTCAGAAAAAAGCCCGAAAACGGAAAAAGAGCGTCCGCGCCCGATTCAGACTATAGCCTTATTCCGCGAGCCACTTGATGACGTTCTCGCGATAATCGGTTTTCATGGCCTCGTGCAGGGTGGGGAAGAGGGTGCCGAGCGCGGCGTCGAGTTTCCAAGGGGGATTGATAAAAACAAGGCCGCTGCCGCAAAGGCGGCCGTCGCCGATGGCGTTGTCGTAGATAAATTCGGCGCACATGGTCTTGGGAATTTTTGAGGCGGCCAGAGCTTCGTGGAATTTCCATATGGCGGGTCTGTCCTTGACGGGATACCAGATCATGTAAAGGCCGGAGTTCCAGCGTTTGTAGGCCTCGGCGACATTTTTGGCGAGCGTGTCGAACTCGTCCGGCGCTTCGTAGGGAGGATCGATCAGGACAAGCCCGCGCCGTTCCGAAGGCGGCACGAGCGCGCGCAGGGCCTCGTAGCCGTCGCGGCAGTGGACGTTGAGGCGGCTGTCGTTGGGCGCGTGCAGTTGCAGGGCCTTCGCTTCTTCGGGGTTCAGCTCGCACGCGGCGGCTTTATCCTGCGGGCGCAGCATATGGTACATGAAGAGGGACGACCCGGGATAAACGCGAAAATTCTCAGAGCCTTTGCCGCTCCAAAAGGGATTCAACTTTTTAAGAACGTCATAGTAGTCGGAAAGCGCCGGGATGGGCGGGGCGGCCAAAAGATTCAGGATGCCTTTAGAGGCTTCGTTCGTTTTTTGGGCGCGAGGGTCTTGAAGGTCGTAAAGGCCGGTGCCTGCGTGGGTGTCGAGGGCCATGAAGCCTTTGTTTTTTTCGCGCAGGTGCCGCAAAACGAGCGTCAGGACGGCGTGTTTGACGACGTCGCAAACGTTTCCGGCATGGTAAATATGGCGGTAATTCATGTGGATTCGGGGTTAGTTGGTTATTAATAATATGGTATATAGAAACAGGAATCAAACCGAGGGTACATAGATATGAAAGCTATATTCCGCAAAGGCGCTTTTTTCCTGGCTGCCGGGTGCATGGCGTTTGTTTTGAGCGCGGCTGTGCCTGCGTTGGCCGACGAGCCGGGGCCGGGAGGTACCGGTTGCAAGCCGTGCGTCGAGACGTCGAAAACGTCCGCGAAGAAGAAAGTTTATCACGCCAAATCTTATAAAAAGGCAAAGAAAGGCAAGGCGTTGAGCGGAAACAGCCTTGTTCGCGCCGCGCAAGAGCATCTGAAGCATCTCGGGTATTACACGGGCAAGGTTGACGGAAAAATGGGCCCGCAAACGAAGTCGGCGATCAAGAACTTCCAGCGCGACCATGGATTGAAAGCCGACGGCATTTTGGGGCCGCAAACGATGCGCGCGCTTGAAGAAGCGGACAACGTCGTTTCGAGCAAGGGCGGCAGGAAAGGGGCGTTTTTAACGCACGAATACGTCGATACGAGGGCGGCGGACGGCGATATCGATCAGGATTACCAGCCTCCCTTAAGAGGCGGCGTCAAGGCGCTTTATTCGCGGTTTACGGGGCTTAACATCTCGCAAACGGGCGACGATGCGACGGGCAAGCGGTATGCGGTGGTTCTTAACGGCCAGCCGATCCTGACGGCGGGGGGGCAATCGTCGGTCATCGAGGTTTCGAAGACGTTCGAGGTCGGGGACGTGGACGCGGTTATCCTGACGACGTACAGCCCGGACAGCACGGTGTGCCCCTACAGTACGTACGTGGTGGTGTTAAGCTCGACGGACAGCAAGTTGCTGGAGGTCGAGAACTGCACGCGGATTTACGACGCGGATGTGTCGAAAGGCTCGTTGATTATCAGTTTTCCCGAACGGGCGGTTAACCGCGCGTTGGGGGCGACGTGGCGTCTCGAAGGGTTCAATCTGACCCGTCTCTAAGAGGAGGTCTTATGGCCAAAAAAAGCTTTAACCGCATGCC
>CAYUPD010000024.1:9398-12895 GCA_964446645.1 uncultured Rhodospirillaceae bacterium | reverse complement strand
CATTCAGGGCGTCGTGAAACGCGCGCTCGAAAGCCTGCGCCAGTCGGATTCTATCGGCCGCGTAGGCGGCGAAGAATTCGCGGTCATTCTCCCTGAAACGCCGCTTTCCGCCGCGCGCGACGTTGCCGAGCGTTTACGCAAACACATTCAGGAAAAGCCCTTCATTGCGGAACATGTCGCTATTTCTTGTTCCGTCAGCATCGGCGTCGCTCAGCTTGCGTCGACGGATAACGGCGTCGATGATCTTCTCGACCGCGCCGATAAGGCTCTCTATGCGGCTAAAAAAGCCGGGCGTAATCGCGTCGAAGTCGCTCCGTCGCCGGAAGAAATATCGGCAGACGCGTCAAATCCGGCGGTTTAAAATCGGAATCTAGTCTCTTTCCGTGTTCGTGGCTCCGGAAGATCCGCGGCGCGTTACTGTCGCGCGCACGACCGGCGGGCTGCCGTTTTCATTGCCGCCGCTCTGGCCCATGCTGTCGAAGAAATCCGCGTTGGTCTTCGAATATTTGAGCTTATCGAGCAAGAACTCCATCGCATCCGTAACGCCCATCGGCAACAAAACGCGCCGCAAGACCCACATTTTCGAGATCGTCGTTTTGTCGACAAGAAGCTCTTCCTTGCGCGTCCCGGACTTGGTGATGTCAATCGACGGGAACGTCCGGCGATCGGAAAGCTTGCGATCGAGAATGATTTCGGAATTGCCGGTGCCCTTGAATTCTTCGAAGATCACTTCGTCCATGCGGCTTCCCGTATCGATCAGCGCCGTGGCAATAATCGTAAGGGATCCACCCTCTTCGATGTTGCGCGCGGCCCCGAAAAATCTTTTCGGCCTTTGAAGCGCGTTCGCGTCGACGCCGCCCGTCAGCACCTTGCCGGATGAAGGAACAACGGTGTTATAAGCGCGCGCCAGCCGTGTGATGCTGTCGAGAAGAATAACGACGTCTCGTTTGTGCTCGACAAGCCTTTTAGCTTTTTCTATAACCATCTCAGCAACTTGTACGTGGCGCGTTGCCGGTTCGTCGAATGTGGAACTTATGACTTCGCCTTTAACCGACCGGGCCATATCTGTCACTTCTTCAGGGCGTTCGTCGATAAGAAGGACGATGAGATAAACCTCCGGATGATTGGCTGTGATTGCATGAGCGATGTTTTGCATCATGACTGTTTTGCCGGTTCTCGGCGGTGCGACGATAAGCGCGCGCTGGCCTTTTCCTAAAGGACAGATTAGGTCGATGATGCGCGGTGTATATTCTTTCTTTGTCGGATCCGACATTTCTAATTTTAGATGTTTCGTCGGATAAAGCGCCGTGAGGTTGTCAAATCCGATGCGATGCCGCGCTTTTTCAGGATCTTCGAAGTTGATCGCGTTTACTTTTAAGAGGGCAAAATATCTTTCACCTTCTTTCGGCGAACGGATTTCACCCTCAACCGTGTCTCCGGTTCTTAGATTGAATTTTCTAACCTGAGACGGAGAAACGTAAATATCATCGGGGCCGGGAAGATAATTGGCTTCAGGAGAACGCAGAAAACCGAATCCGTCCGGTAAAACTTCTAAAACACCTTCTCCGGAAATTGTTTGGTTTGGCTGCTCGCCGACTATTTTGAGTATGGCAAACAACATGTCTTGTTTGCGCATGGCGCTTGCGCCTTCAACCCCATGTTTTTCTGCTAGAGCTAATAACTCTGTAGGTGTTTTCGCCTTTAACTCGCGTAAATTCGTTGTTGTCATGCTTTCCTTCGTATTATCAGAGAGTTGGGACTTTCTATGTCCAGTAGGGAGAGGGGATACTTGCTAAGTACGGGGTGAGAGTTCGGCGATCGAGAAATTATGTAGTCGAAAAAATCGCGTCCGAACGATGTTTTTTTAAACAAAGAGAAAATGAAAGTCAAGAAAACCTTGTAAAATAGGCATAAGTATTATTTTTAAATTAACCATACTTTTATTTTTTATCGATTGGGGTAAAAGGAAGTCTTCTTTTCCTCTTCCTTATTAATTTATATACTAGGAAGTTGTAGAGAGTTGGATATAGGGATAACGGGGATTAAATTAGTTAAATAAGAATACATAAGTTACTGACAGCGACACTCTTGATTTTATGAAAAGTTAATTTTTTCTTATGTTGATATTTTCATATTAATCCTTTTTTAACCGGTAGTTGAATAACTCTGTGGAAAATGTGGATAAAATCACTTTCGTTTTATTCGTTTTTCACAAGGAGGAGAGGAAAAGATATCGCCATGAGGAAAAGTTTTTACTGAATTCTGCAAACAGGGTACTAATTTACGGTTTTTCTTTTCGGGGAAAGTTATCCCCAAAATATACTCAACAATCTCATGCTCTATCATATCCATCTTGTTTCTGACTCGACCGGAGAAACCATAGAATCTCTGGCGCGCGCATGCTTAGCTCAGTTTGAAGGAATTGAGGTAAAGAAGCATAATTGGAACCTGATAAGATCCCTTGTATTATTAAAGACGGTTTTGAAGGGCATAAGAGATAACTACGGTTTGGTTCTTTATACTTTTGTCGACGTTAAGCTTCGAACCGAATTGGAAGACTTTTGCCATGAGAACGATATCCCCTGTATTTCCGTTCTCCGGCCTGTCTTGAGAGGAATGATAGCCTTATTCGGAAGAGAACCGACGCATAACCCCGGAAAACAACACGTTTTGGATGAAGAATATTTTTCGCGTATTGCCGCGATGGATTTTGCTATTTCCCAAGACGACGGCCACGCAACCAGCAATCTGGAAAAGGCGGATGTCGTTATTCTCGGCGTTTCAAGAACGTCGAAAACACCGACATGCATCTATCTGGCGGGCAGAGGAATACTTGCCGCGAACGTTCCCTTCGTTCTCGATCAGGAGTTGCCGGACTTCTCGAGACTTAAAAAGCCCCTTATTGTTGGCTTTATAAAAGACGTCGATAGCCTCGTTGCGATACGCCGAAACCGCCTAAAAATGCTTAAGGAAGACCCGGATACTCCGTATACGGATCCGGAAAAAGTCAAAGCCGAGCTTCAAAGCTCGCGCCGTCTCTTTGCCAAATTGGAATGTCCGGTTATTGACGTTTCAAGAAAATCCATTGAGGAAACGGCGGCGGAAATCATGATGCTCCTTTCAAAAAGGACAAACTGAGCGGCGCCTCGAAAAACAGGCCCGGAAAATCGCTTTTCCTTATTAAAAGATTGGCAAAAAAGGAACTATAAGCTAAGAGGGTGTTAACTTTGATTTGTTACATTCAACCATGCTTCGTCGCCACTCCACAGCCTCCAGGTGGTCGTCTTTAACTGCGCCGCAATCGTGGCGCGGCTCGGCGCATGGCTTTTCCTTCGTTGTTTTTATCGGCCTCTCCCTCATCCTCCTTGTTTTTTCGAAAATGCAGCCGGAATCGGCCGCAGCTCTGCGCGCACAATCCCTAGATCTGTTGGCACCGGTTTTCGAAGTCATTTCCAAGCCGGCCATCGTCGTCGGACGCGCGGAAAACGTTTTACACA
>CAYUPD010000024.1:0-9388 GCA_964446645.1 uncultured Rhodospirillaceae bacterium | reverse complement strand
CGCGGACAATGCGAAACTCCGAGCCGAAAATGCGCGTATCATTGAATGGCAAAACGCCGTCATCTCTTTGGAAAAAGATAATAGGGAGTTGCGCTCGCTCCTCAGGTTTAAAGCGGAGCCGCAGGCTACATATATATCCGCCCGCGCGATTGCCGATACGGGTGGCGCGTTCGCTCGGGGCCTCGTCGTTACCGCGGGCCGGAAAGACGGTGTTCGGGAAGACATGGCTGTTGTGACGGGAGACGGACTAATCGGTCGCGTTATAGAGGCCGGAAATTGGTCGTCGCGCGTCTGGCTGATTTCGGATCCGAATTCGCGGATCCCCGTGACTATTGCCGAAACCGGCGATCGCGCTATTTTAGCCGGGGACAATACCGGTCGCCCAAAGCTTCTTTTTTTGGCCCGCGGCGCTACGGTTTCGGACGGCGCTCACGTTCTAACCTCCGGCCACGGCGGCGTTTTTCCGCCGAACGTTCCCATCGGAATATTAAAGGAAGCCGGACGCGGAGCCTACGAAGTCATCCCGTCGGCCGATCTTGGGCGCATTACTTACGTTCGCGTTATGGATTTTAATTTGGACGGCGGCGTCTTTAATGCCTTGGGCAATAAACTTCGCGCGGAAAGCAAGAAAAAATAATGGAAGCCCTTTGGCAAAGGCTTGATGCCCTTTTTCGTGCCGCGCTGCCGATCGTTTCGACCGTTCTTTTGATCGTTCTTGAGGCGGGGGCGGGCCCCATCCCGCATCTCGACATGCTTTTGCCGCCGCTCGGATTTATGGCCCTTTTTTATTGGTCGGCCCACAGGCCCGATCTGTTTCCATCCTCTGCCGCATTCGCGGCGGGGCTGTTGAGCGATGTCGTCAATGGCGGGCCGTTAGGACTCTCCGCGTTTTTATTTACTGTCGCGCATCAGGCTGTTTGGCGGCAAAGAGGCCTTTTCGCGGGGCACTCTTTTATGATGCTTTGGTCGGGATTCTCTTTGGTCGCGACGATATATATTTTTGCGCAATGGTCTTTAACCGCCCTTCTTGAATGGCAGTTTCCGCGAGTCTTTCCGGTCTTCATGCAGGATGTTTTGGCGATCGTCTTATTTCCCATTCTTTGCTGGTTTCTTATCCGGCTTCAACGCGTTACGTCGGGGCCAAATTAAACCGGCGCAGAACGAGGTGAGGGCTGGACAAGGGCTCGCGCGGACATCAATATAGGCCTCGATTTTTTGGAAACGAGCGCGGCCGCCGAAATTTTATGCCAAGCAACAACGAAAAAGCCCGTATTTTTACACGGCGCGCCTTTTTAGTCGGCGGCGCACAGGCCGGACTTTTTGCGCTTTTGGCCGGACGGCTTTATTATTTGCAGGCCATTGAAGGCAGCACCTATCGCCGCATGGCCGAGGAAAACCGCATCAGCCTGCGCGTCCTTGCGCCGCCGCGCGGGCGGATTTTAGATCGCTTCGGCGTTCCTCTGGCGATCAACGACCAGACGTTTCGCGTCGTTTTGCTTCCGGAGCAGGTCGAGAACCTCGACGCGCTTCTCAAAAAAGCGAGCGCGTATATAAAACTCGGGGACGAAGACATTTTGCGCATCAAGCGCGAGATGAAAGAAAGAAAGGGCTTCAACGCCGTTGTCGTTTGCGACAATCTGACGCGGGATCAAATGGACGCCGTCGCCGTTCATACGCCCGAGCTTGTCGGCATCGATATCGATGCGGGAGAGGCGCGCTCCTACCCTTATGGCGAAACGACCGCCCATGTTTTGGGCTATATCGGCGCCGTTTCTAAATACGAAATCGACAACACGGAAGAAGGAAAAACCGACGTTTTGGCGATCCCGGATTTTCGCATCGGAAAAAACGGCGTCGAAAAACAATACGAAAAAATCATGCGCGGCCAAGCAGGCGACATCGAACTCGAGGTGAATGCGCGCGGCCGCGTCGTTCGCGAGCTCGTGCGGCACGACCCCGTGCCCGGCGAAGACATAACGCTTACGCTCGATATCGGCCTGCAGCAATTCGTTCAGGAAAAGCTTTCTCACAAAGAAGGCGCGGCTGCCGTCGTTTTGGACGTTCATACGGGAGAGGTTTTGGCTCTCGCGTCGCAGCCGGGATTCGATCCGAACCTGTTTACTTTCGGGATCAGGCAGGACGATTGGGATTCGTTAAATAAAGACGTTCGCGCGCCGCTGCTCAATAAAGCCATCGGCGGCGTCTACGCTCCCGGCTCGACGTTTAAATTAATCACGGCGCTTGCGGCGCTTGAGGCAAAAACGGTTGATCCTAAGGCGCGCGTTTATTGCCCGGGCCATTATGAGCTCGGCGAACACACGTTTCATTGCTGGAAGAGGGGCGGGCACGGATACGTCAATATGGTCGATGCTTTAGCCGGGTCGTGCGACACGTATTTTTACGACCTCGGCAAGCGCGTCGGGATCGATAAAATTCAGGCCATGGCCGAACGGTTCGGGTTCGGAAAAAAACTCGACCTCGATTTGCCCCATGAACGCGGCGGCTTCGTCCCCAATCGCGTTTGGAAAAAGTCCGTTAAAAAACAAGAATGGCAACAAGGCGAAACGCTCGTGACGGCCATAGGGCAGGGGTTCCTTTTGACGTCGCCGCTTCAGTTGGCCGTTATGGTCGCGCGGATTGCAAACGGCGGCTTGGCTCTTAAACCAAGATTAGCCCAAAAAATCGGCCAGACCCAGATTGTCTCCGAGGCGTGGCCATTGATGGGACTGAATCCGAAAAACCTCGCGCTTGTTAAAGAGGGCATGTTCAAAGTTGTCAATGCAGCGACGGGAACGGCTTACGGCGCCCGCATAAAAGAAAAAGGAATGGAGATGGCGGGAAAGACGGGGTCTTCCCAGGTCCGCCACATCAGCGAAGCCGAACGGCGTACCGGCGTTATTAAAAACGAAGACTTACCGTGGAAAGAACGCGATCACGCGCTTTTTGTCAGTTACGCTCCCACGACCGCGCCGCGCTATGCCGCTGCGGTCATTGTCGAACATGGAGGCAGCGGTTCGGCCGAGGCGGCGCCGATTGCGCGCGACATATTAAGAGAATGCCAAATTCGGCGAGGCTAGGGAGCGGGCGTCCGGGGTAGGCGGACTGTGTTTGCAGGAGCGTGCGCGATCGAAGAAAAAATATCGACTTTTTGGGTCATTCCATCAAGAACACCCCAAACCAAAGCGGCAAAAGCGGCGACAGCAGAGGGCTGTTCGCGATGAAGATGATCTTGGCCGATCTTTTCGAGATTCTCCGGCATTAAACCGAAGCGATCGATAATGTTTGGCGGGACAACCATCTAAGCATTCTCCGAAAATGGATTTCTAATGTGAAGCGATTTTACAGGGTGCAACTATTAACATCAAATACATAATTAAAAAAAGACGGCAAAAGATTAACCATACCAATAGGTTAAAACAAAACAGGTCCCTTGTTTTTACAGAATAAATTTTGACAAATCGACGTTCTGGGCAAGTTCGTTAAGCTGCTCCCTAACGTATGCTCCGTCTATTTTGATCGAGGCACCTGCCCGGTCATTGGCGTCGAAGCTTATGTCTTCAAGCAGTTTCTCAAGCAACGTGTGTAGCCTGCGCGCGCCTATGTTCTCTACCCCGGCATTGATTTCGGCGGCAAGGCGCGCGATTTCGTCAAGCGCGTCGTCGGTAAATTCAAGCGCTATCTTTTCCGTTCCCAGAAGCGCCGTGTATTGCTTGATAAGGCTTGCCTCCGGCTCCGTCAGAATGCGCTTGAAGTCTTCGCGGGACAGCGGCTGGAGTTCAACGCGTATAGGCAAACGGCCTTGAAGCTCGGGAAGCAAATCGGACGGCTTTGCAAGATGGAACGCGCCGGACGCAATAAACAGAATATGGTCTGTGCGCACCGTTCCGTGTTTGGTTGACACCGTCGTCCCTTCGATAAGCGGCAGCAAGTCGCGCTGTACGCCCTCGCGGCTGACGTCGCCTCCGCCGCGGAAATCGCCGGAACGGGCCGCGATTTTGTCTATTTCATCCAGAAAAACAATCCCGTTTTGCTCGACCTCTTCAATCGCGGCGGCAACGGCTTTGTCGGAATCCAAAAGCTTGTCGGCCTCTTCGTCCTGCAAAACTTTCAATGCCTCCGAAACGGCTAGCTTCCGGATTTTTGACCGGGGCGTGCCGAGTTTGCCGAAAATGTCGCTAAGGTTGATCATTCCCATTTGAGCGCCAGGCATGCCCGGAATGTCGAACATCGGCAGGCCCGATGACGTTGCGTCTTGAACCCTGACGTCGATTTCCTTGTCGTTTAATTCACCGCGCTCCAGCATATGGCGAAATTTAGTCTTCGTTTCGGGCGTTGCGCTTTCTCCAACCAGCGCGTCAAGCACGCGCTCCTGCGCCGCCGTTGCGGCGCGCGGCCCGACTTCGCGGCTCATCCGTGCGCGCACCATCTTGATAGAGACGTCTACAAGGTCGCGAACGATCTGTTCGACATCGCGCCCGACATAGCCGACTTCAGTAAATTTTGTCGCCTCAACCTTGAGAAGCGGCGCTTGCGCCAGCTTGGCCAGGCGCCGCGCGATCTCCGTTTTGCCTACGCCCGTCGGGCCGATCATAAGGATGTTTTTGGGCACAATTTCTTCGCGCAGCTCTTCGGGAAGCTGTTGCCGCCGCCAGCGATTGCGCAGGGCCACGGCAACCGCCCGCTTGGCGTCTTGTTGCCCGACAATGTGTCGATCAAGCTCTGCCGTGATTTCTTTGGGAGAAAGAGGGATCATTTTATCTCAATGCCCTCCAGCGTTACGTTGGTGTTCGTATACACGCAAATGCCTGCGGCGATATCGAGCGCCTTGCGCGCGATGGCCTCGGCATCAAGGCCGTCGATGTTATAAAGCGCCCGCGCGGCGGCCAGGGCATAAGGCCCGCCAGAGCCGATCCCAATTAATCCGTCTTCCGGCTCCAACACGTCGCCGTTGCCCGACAAAATAAGGCTTGTTGTCGCGTCGGCAACGGCCATCATGGCCTCCAAATGCCGCAGATAACGGTCTGTCCGCCAATCCTTCGCCAGCTCGACGCAAGCGCGCATCAACTGTCCCGGATGTTTTTCGAGCTTTGCTTCAAGCCGCTCAAAAAGAGCAAAGGCATCGGCCGTCGCGCCGGCAAAACCGGCGATGACGTCGCCGCCTGCCTTCAGGCGACGGACTTTGCGCGCGTTGCCTTTGACGACCGTTGCGCCCATCGAGACTTGGCCGTCTCCGGCGATAACGACTTTATGGTTTTTGCGCACGGCAAGAATGGTTGTGCCGTGCCAAACAGGAGAAGAAGAGTCATTCATGGAAAAACCGGAAGCAAAGGGATACACCAAGAATAGATAAATAAGACCCTTTTCTCCGGAAACAAGCCCCGCCTGCATTTACTTTCATTCTGAGCAAAAAACTCTAAAAGATTCGCAAAGAACAAAGCGTTAACAAAACAGTGCGCCGCAAAAAGACGAAGAGGCCATCGTTGCTTGTCTGCCCGAAAAGAAGTACAGTAACAGGAAGAAAAACAAGGAGGTTTTTCGTGCACCCGACCTCAACAACGAATTTGTGGCGCGTTACAGAGCCCGGCATCATGGATATGGATCGGTATCTGAGCGCGGCCAACGCGCCGGACATTGAAGAAGACGCGGCCCTGTGCATACAAAGCGGCGCGCGCTCCATGATCTTGAATTGCGCCCAACTGACCTATATGACCGGCGCGGGGCTTCGCGCATTTTTGAGCATTGCCGGCAAAATGTATGCGGCCGGAGGCTCGCTTTTGATTAAAGGCCTGAAGGGACAGCCGCGCGCTCTCTTTTTTGCCTGCGGAATGGACTCGGTCGTTCCCCTCGTTAAAGAGGAAACCCGGTTTCCCTCCGTTCGCTCAGCCTGATTTTCCCTTTCACCCGTCTTTTTATCGAGGGGCCATGCCTTCTGTTTCCGTTGCTGTCGTAAAACTGCCGCATGCCGAAAACTTAAACCTGCCTGCCTACGCGACCGAACACGCCGCGGGCATGGACCTTTGCGCCGCCGTCGAACATGACGTTACGTTGCTCCCCGGAGAGCGCAAACTTATCCCGACCGGCCTGACGATCGCGCTGCCAGAAGGCTACGAAGCGCAGGTTCGCCCTCGCTCCGGGCTTGCCCTGAAAAACGGCGTGACCGTTCTGAATAGCCCCGGCACTATCGACGCGGACTATCGCGGCGAGGTGCAGGTTATTCTCGCCAATTTAGGGCAGGAGCCCTTTACAATTACGCGCGGCATGCGCATCGCTCAAATGGTTGTGGCGGCATATGCCCGCGCCTCGTGGAGCGAGGAAAAAGAGCTCCCTTCGTCCGCGCGCGGCGCCGGAGGCTTCGGCTCTACAGGAACGAAATAAAAAGCGCTATTTGCCGCGACTTATAAATCCACGGACGGCGTCCTGGATATCGGCGGGGATAAGAACGAATTTGCCGTTGGCTGTGCCCGACATTTTCTCGAGCATCTTGATATATTTTTCGCCGAGCAGATAAACCATCGGTCCGTCGCGGTCGCCGATGGCGTTGGCAACTTTCAGAATTGCCTCGGACGAGGCTTGCGCCAGCGTAACCTGCGCTTCGGCGTCGCGCTTGGCGGATTCGAGCCGTGCATCGGCTTGCAAAATCATCGACTGTTTTTCGCCCTCGGCTTTTGTAACCATGGCCTTGCGTTCGCGCTCCGACGCAGCTTGCAGTTCCATAGCCTTTTGCATCGAAAGAGACGGCTTAATGTCTTGAATTTCAACGGATTTGACCGTTAGTCCCCAATCCATAACTTCCTCGGCGATGCTTTCGCGCAGCCGGGCCTTGATTTTATCGCGCGAGGACAGCGCGACGTCGAGGTCCATTTCGCCGACGATCGACCGCAGGGCCGTCATAATCAAATTGCGAATGCCATCGGCAAAATTGACAATGCCGTAAACGGCCTTGACGGGATTGGTAACCTTGACAAAAGCGATGGCGTTGACGATCAGGACGGCGTTGTCTTTGGTGATGGCCTCTTGTTGAGGCACGTCGAGCATGATGTCTTTGGTGATCACGCGGCTTGCGACGCGGTCGAGATACGGGATCATAAAATTCAGGCCCGGCATAAACGTGGCAAAATATTTTCCCAAACGCTCGACAACCCATTCTTCGCCTTGCGGGACGATGCGCACGCCTTTTAGAACGGTAACGATGGCAAAAACGACAATAGCAAGAGTGAAAACCTGTCCGCCGGTCATAGGGCCTCCTTGGGGCTTAAAGCGTGTTTTGGGTGATTTTTAAAAGACTTCCTTCAACGCTGACAACCTTGACGCGACTGCCTGCCTGAATTTTTTCGTCCGCGACGCATTCCCAGACATCGGCGCCCAAAAGAGGCGTTTGAAACCGGACTTTTGCTTTTCCAAAAGGCGCGATGTCGTTAATCAGAAGGCCAACTTCGCCGACCGCCTCTGCCGACGATCTTCCGGACGTGATTTTGTGCTGATGCGGCTTGAACACTTTAAACCACAACAAGACAAGCGCAACGGATGAAACGGTCCAGATGAGCAGTTGCGCTGTAAACCCGGCTGCGGGCCACAGGGCCAGCAACAAAGCAACAACGAGCCCTCCGAGCCCAAACCAGACGAGCACAAACGCGGGGACGGCCAGTTCTGCGATGACGAGCACAACGCCTAAAATCGCCCAGTGATACCATTCGAAGATCATGTTCGAGACACTGGCGGCGAGACCTTAATTTTTGATGAAGGCCCCTTCGTGTAAGTTAGGCAAAAAGGCGTTTTTTGCTTATTTTATAATAGATTGGAGCGATCGGAGGGCAAAAGGCGAGGAAAAAGAAAATACTTCTGGAAAAGAGGGCGCCTTTTGTGCATATAAACGCCCGATCTACGCCGGTCCGACTGGACGACATCCTGGTTCCGGCGTTTTTTAGTTTTTAAAAAAGAGAAGGAGAAAACGATGTCGCTGTCAACCGAACGCAAGAAAGACGTCATTTCCAAGCACGCGCGCAAAAAGGGCGACACTGGGTCGCCCGAGGTTCAAATCGCGATTTTAACCGAACGCATCAACCAGTTAACCGCGCACTTCGAAAAACACAAAAAAGACCATCACTCTCGCCGCGGCCTTTTGATGCTCGTCAGCAATCGCCGCAGCCAGTTGAGCTATCTGAAAAAGACGAAGCCCGCCGTTTACGAAAAACTGATCAACGATCTGGGCTTACGCAAGTGACATCTCTCTTCGCCGCAACGGGACTCCGCGACGCGAAACGCGTTAAGCGGGCGTTTTGCGTTGGACGAAGGGAACAAACAAAATTCATGAAGCGACAAGCAGCATGAAAGGCCGCGCGGCATAGGGCCTGCGCGGGATTCAACCGGGGAACGGCGTTCCCCACAAGAAGAAAGAAAACAAAATGTTTAAAGTTTATCGCAAAGAGATGGAGTGGGGCGGCAAGTTGCTGACGCTCGAAACGGGACGCGTGGCGCGTCAAGCTGACGGCGCCGTTCTGGCGACCTACGGGGGCACCACGGTTTTGTGCACCGTCGTCGGAGAACAAAAACCCAAGGAAGGACAGGATTTCTTCCCCCTTACCGTCAACTATCAGGAAAAAGCGTTTGCCGCAGGCAAGATTCCCGGCGGCTTTTTCAAGCGCGAGGGCCGTCCCAGCGAAAAAGAAACGCTGGTCAGCCGGTTGATTGACCGCCCCATCCGCCCCCTTTTTCCCGAAGGATATCTGTGCGACACGCAGGTTATTGCGACTGTTTTAAGCCACGACCTCGAAAACGATCCCGATATCGTCGCCATGATCGGATGTTCGGCGGCGTTGACGCTTTCGGGCATTCCGTTTTTGGGCCCGATCGGCGCGGCTCGCGTCGGCTATAAGGACGGCGCGTTTCTGTTAAACCCACCGCCCGTAGAACAGGAAGGCTCTCAACTCAACCTCGTTGTCGCAGGCACAAAGCAAGGCGTGCTAATGGTCGAATCCGAAGCCCAACAGCTTCCCGAAACGACAATGCTCGAAGCCGTGACGTTTGGCCACACCAACTTCCAACCAGTTATCGATTTGATTATTTCTCTGGCGGAGATGGCGGCGAAAGAACCTCGCGATTTGCCCCCGCCGGCTTATGACAAGAAGGCGCTTCAGACAAAGCTGGAAAAGCTCATCGGGAACGACATTGCTGCGGCCTATAAAGAAACGGCTAAGCAAGAGCGTTACGCAAAACTGGACGCGGCGCAGGAAAAGGCCGTTGCCGGGATCAATCCCGAAGAATTTTCGGAAAAACAGATCGCCGAAACGGTCGAACAGATGAAATACGATCTCGTTCGCGCCATGATTTTGGACACAGGCCGCCGCATCGACGGACGCGACACCAAGACGGTGCGTCCCATCGATGCGGC
>CAYUPD010000023.1:6546-12957 GCA_964446645.1 uncultured Rhodospirillaceae bacterium | reverse complement strand
ACGGCAAAAAATCAAAGCCCGTCTCTCGTAAACCGACGCCAAAAACCCATGAGCCTCCCTATAAACCCGCCGACAATAACGTTTTGATCTGGGGACTGCATGCCGCTCGCGCCGCTTTCCTCAACCCCAATCGCCGAATCTTCCGCCTCTGGCTCTCCGAATCCGGGCAAAAACTTTTCGAGCCCGTCATCGCCCTTGCCCGCGACGAACTCCTTAAACGTCCCGACCCAAAAAAATCAGACCGCGAAGACCTCGACCGCATCGCTCCCCCAAACAGCGTCCATCAGGGAATTATTATCGAGGCCGCTCCCCTGCCCGATCCCTCTTTATCCGACATCATCGCCGCCGACCCGCCTCCCGACCTTATTCTCGTCCTCGATCAGGTCACAGATCCCCATAACGTCGGCGCCATCCTTCGCTCGGCCGCCGCTTTCGGCGCAGGCGCCGTCGTCATGACCGAACGCAACGCTCCCGCATCCACAGGCGTCCTCGCTAAATCCGCCTCGGGCGCTCTCGAATGCGTGCCGATGATCCACGTCGTCAACCTCGCCCGCGCTCTCGACGAATGCCGCGATGCCGGATACTGGTGCGTCGGCCTCGCAGAAGAAGGCCAAAAAAATCTGAGCGATATCGACCTCTCCGGACGCACCGTCCTCGTCCTCGGCGCCGAAGGCGACGGCTTGCGCCACCTCACGCGCCAGAAATGCGACGAACTCGCGCGCCTGCCCACTCAAGGCCCCATCGAAAGCCTCAACGTCTCAAACGCAGCCGCCGTCGCTCTCTACGAAATCAGAAGACAGGGAAAATAAGAAAATGGATCCCCACCTTCGCGGGAATGCCGCCGGACATTCGGCGTCACTTCGCCCGCGGATGCGCCGCTCGATAAACGCTCGACAACTGCTGCACGTCCACTTTCGTATAAAGCTGCGTCGTCGATAGCGAACTATGCCCCAGCAACTCTTGCAGACTCCGAAGATCAGCCCCCGACGCCAGCAAATGCGTCGCAAAGCTGTGCCTCAACGCATGCGGCGTCACGCTGTCGGGCAATCCCATCTGCCGACGCAAAGACCGCATGCTCCTTTGCGCTACGGCCGGATTCAATTTATCGCCCCGCGCGCCGATGAAAATAGGCGCAGACGGCTTTAACGCGTACGGACACGCCCCCAGATATTTCTCGACCGCCGTCCGCACAACCGGCAACAGCGGAACGTTGCGCTGCTTGCTGCCTTTGCCCGTCACGGTTATTCTGTCCGCGTCTTTGACATCCGCCCGCGTCAGGCTGAGCGCCTCGCCCAGACGCAATCCCGCCCCGTACAACAGCGTAAACAGCGCCTCATCCCGCAGCCCCACCCATTCGTCCTTCTCGGACTCCGCCGCCAGCGACACAAGTCCCTTCGCTTCGGCCTCCGTCACCGGACGCGGCAGGCGGCGCGGGCTTTTCGGCGTCTTCAGCAACTCAATCGCCGGATTGTGCAGCTGCCCGCTCCGGTCCAGCCATTTGTAAAAATTCCGCACCCCCGCCACGGCTCGCGCACGCGACGCCGCGCTAACCTCGTGCGCCGCATTAGCCGCCAGCCATGCCCTAAAATCCCCAAGCGTCAGCGACGCCAGCATCTTAAGCGTCACCTGCCCCCCGCGATGCCCGGTCAAAAACCGAAAGAGATTGTGGATGTCGAAAACGTACGACTCGACCGTGTTCCCCGCAACGCGCTTCTCGTCACGCAGCCAGCTTTGCCAACGCTCCTGCGCGTCGATCACATCCGCCGCAAGCGGTAACGTCGCGATATCCGTAACCACAAAAACATCCTGTAAAGATGGATCCCCGCCTTCGCGGGGATGACCCCTTGGGTCACTTGGTCTTCTTGGTCGGTATCTTCTGGCCCGACTTCTCCCAGTCCGCCACAAACGCCGCCAAGCCCTTGTCCGTCAGCGGATGGTTGAACAACTGCCGGATCACGTTCGGCGGTATCGTCGCCACATGCGCCCCTAAAAGCGCCGCCTTCACCACATGCCTTGGACTGCGCACAGACGCCACGAGCACCTCGGTTTTGAAATTCGGGTAGTTCGCGTATATCCGGCAGATGTCCTCGATCAGGTGCATGCCGCAATCGCCCGTGTCGTCAATCCGCCCCACAAACGGCGACACAAACGTCGCTCCGGCCTTCGCCGCCAATATCGCCTGCGCCGCAGAAAAACACAGCGTCACGTTAACCATCGTCCCTTGACCCGACAGGTATTTGCACACCTTGAGCCCCGCAGGCGTCAGCGGCACCTTGACCGCCACGTTCTTCGCTATCTTGGCCAGAACCTTGGCCTCCTCGAGCATCGTCTCATAGTCCGTCGCGCCCACTTCCGCGCTCACCGGGCCCGATACGACCGACGTTATCTCTTTTATAAGCTCGATAAAATTCGAGTGCCCCGACTTCGCCACCAACGAGGGATTCGTCGTCACCCCGTCCAAAAGGCCCGTCGCGGCCAGCTCTTTTATTTCTTTAAGATCGGCGGTATCCACAAAGACTTTCACGGTATAATACTCCTTGGTTAGATTCTGGTGCATCTTATACTCCATGACTCGCTCGTCCGCCATACCCTCGACTCTCAGCGTTTTGCTGCCCGCCCCGCTCGCGGACACTTTCGATTACCTGCCTCCCGAAGACGGCAGGCCGGAGCCGGGAACCTTCGTCGAGGTCCCTTTCGGCGGTCGTTCCATGATCGGCGTCGTTTGGGGCGACGGCCATGGCGGCGTCCCCTTAACCAAGCTGAAATCCATCGCCCGAGTCCTTCCCCTGCCCCCTCTTCCGCCCGTCAGCCGCTCTTTTATCGACTGGGTCGCCGCTTACACCCTCACCCCGCGCGGCGCCGTTCTTAAAATGGCTTTCGGCAACGCCTCTCTTCTCGAACCCAAAAAACGGGACGCTTTCGTTTGCCCCTCTTTCGACCCGGATCACAACGTCCCCCAACTCAACGAAGACCAAAAAAAGGCAGCCGACGTTCTCATAAAAAACGTCGCCGCCGGACGCTACGCCGCCACGCTTCTCGACGGCGTCACCGGCTCGGGCAAAACCGAGGTCTACTGCGAGGCCATCGCCTCATGCCTCAGGCGCGGGCAACAGGCTCTTATCATGCTGCCCGAAATTGCCATGACCGCCGCTTTGCTCGACCGCTTCGCCGCGCGCTTCGGCTCACGGCCCGTCGAGTGGCATTCGGGCCTCGGCGACAGGCAGCGCCGCCTGCACTGGCACGCCATCGCCCACGGCGAGGCCCGCCTTGTCCTCGGCGCGCGCTCCTCTTTATTCCTGCCCTACCCGAACCTCGGCCTCATCGTCGTCGACGAAGAACACGAGGCCGCCTACAAGCAGGAAGAAGGCGTCATCTACAACGGCCGCGATATGGCCGTCGTTCGCGCCCATCTCGGCAACGTTCCCGTCGTCCTCTCGAGCGCCACGCCTTCGCTCGAAACCCTCTTTAACGTCCGGCAGAATAAATACTCCCACGCCGTCCTGCCCTCGCGCTTCGGCGACGCAGCGATGCCCCGCATTGAGCTTGTCGATTTGCGGAAATTCAAGCTCTCGTCGCAGGAGTTCATCAGCCCTCCGTTGCTCGAAGAACTTCAAAAAACGCTCGCCGCAAAGCAGCAGGCCATGCTGTTTTTAAACCGCCGCGGCTATGCGCCTTTGACTCTCTGCCGCGCCTGCGGCCACCGCCTGCAATGCCCGCGCTGCACCGCGTGGCTGACCGAGCACAAGCAATCGGGCCGCCTGATATGCCACCATTGCGATTATTCCATGCGCCTGCCCGACAAGTGCCCCTCGTGCGGCGCCGAAGGCCGCCTCGCCGCCTGCGGCCCCGGCGTCGAACGCATCGCCGAGGAAGTCCGCGCACGCCTGCCCGCCGCCCGCTTTGCCGTCATGGCCAGCGATACGCTCGACAACCCCCAAGCCGCGCAAACCCTCGTCGATCAGGTCGCGCGCCGCGAGATCGACATCCTTATCGGCACGCAGATCATGGCCAAGGGCTATCATTTTCCGCTGCTGACGCTCGTCGGCATCGTGGACGGCGATCTGGGCCTCGCCGGAGGCGACCCCCGCGCTTCGGAGCGCACCTTCCAGCTTTTGCAGCAAATGGCGGGACGCAGCGGACGCGCCGAGGACGCGGGCCGCGTTCTTCTGCAAACGGTTTCGCCCGATCATCCCGTCATGAAAGCCCTCGTCAAAGGCGACAGGGACGCTTTTATGGACATCGAACTCAAAGAAAGAGAGGCGTACCGCCTGCCGCCTTTCGCGCGGCTGGCGAGCTTGACGGTTTCCGGCTCCGATATGCGGGAGGTTATTCGCGCGGCACAGCATTTGGCGGATATCGCTCCGAAAGACGGGAAAATCCGCGTCCTCGGCCCCGCGCCCGCGCCCTTCGCCAAACTAAGAGGAAAATACAGGCACCGTCTGATGGTTCAGGCACCCCGTAACGTAAATCTGCCAGCCACGATCAAATCATGGCTGGCAGAAATAAACTTGCCAAGAAATCTAAAGCTTCTGATCGATATCGATCCGTATAGCTTTATGTAATTAGCTGGCGTTGTATCCGCAGTTAAGCCTCTGCAGCGTCTTCGGATGCAGATCTTTACGCGAAAGAACAGGCACTAAACCGACCGCGTATGCGGAAAGTTGTGCATCGGCCCACGTTGCTTGAGGGTTCAAATCGCCCTTCGCATTAATCGGGATAATGGCCACATGACCATCGGTGTTCGTAATACGAACCTGCGCCCCATTCTTATTCACGTTCGTCAGTTCAGCAGACTTGACGGCGCGGCTGCCTCTGGCTGACGTCATAATGTCTTGAGCTAATCTATCGAATTGTGGCTTCATTTATGTCTCCCATAGTTTTTCGGGCGTTGAACGAAACTCTAATGGGTAAGAAGTTACCTAAAAAAATATGATTCGGTCAATACTTTCGTTTCAAATCAACCGCTTTCGCCTCATATTGTTGCGCGCGGGAAACGGCGCGCATAATCTTAACGCGCACGCGTTAATCATAGCGATGCGCGAAGCATCGCAATCAAATGCGTTTTCGATGAAGTTTTAGTAGTTCCGCAGCAGGCCTACGAGCTTGCCCTGCACGCGCACCCGCGACGCCGGAAGATGCCGCGTTTCGTACTTCTTATTCGCAGGCTCGAGCGCAATCTGGCTGCCTTCGCGCTTCAGATATTTGAGCGTCGCCTCTTGCTCGTCCACCAAGGCGACCACGATCGCTCCGTTTTCGGCCGTGTCGCACGCGCGGATGACCACGCGGTCGCCGTCCAATATGCCCGCGTCGATCATCGAATCCCCGGATATCTCGAGCACGTAATGGCTGGCGGCATCCGCCTGCCCGCGCATCGTCGCCAGCAATCCCGCCGGAACCTCTATGCTGCCGTTCGGATCGCGTAGCGCTTCAATCGGCGTTCCGGCCGCAATGCGCCCATATAAAGGAAGCGTCACGCTCTGCGCCGCCGCTATCGCCGCCATGTCCGGCATCGGCAAATCGGTCGGCACGGTACGGCCCTTGCGCGCGCCGGTCTTGTTGCCCTCGACCCCTTCAGGAAGCCGCAGAATCTCAAGCGCCCGCGCGCGGTGCGGCAAACGCCTGATAAACCCACGCTCCTCCAACCCGGTAATCAAACGGTGAATGCCCGACTTCGATTTTAGCCCCAACGCTTCTTTCATCTCTTCAAACGAAGGCGGAACCCCGTCCGCCGCCATGCGGTCGCGAATAAGCAGTAGCAATTCTTTTTGTTTGCGCGTCAACATGGAGATTTCTCCTTAAAGTGTCCTCGGGAGATTTGTTTCGAAGGCGTTTTGATCGAGGAACAAAACAGGAATGTTCTACTTTGGTTCTTTGGCCCTGTCAAGCACAAGAAACCGAGATTATTTTTGGAATGTTATGGAGCGATCTTTGCCCCGGATGCGGCGGCATTCGCGACCTTCGCGGCGCGCTTAGGCCCGCCTTGCCCTACGCATAAAATTCTTTCTTCGATCTTCAGGCGCTCGGCCGTTCCTTCTTCATAGCCCGCCACTTGAAGCGAATAGCGCAGACTCGGATATTTTCCCAAATTTTCCGCACCTTCGCGCACAAACGGCACACTGAGCCTTTCGGCCGCATTCAACAACTTGCCTAAAATGAGTTTCCGGTTGGCCTTAAGCTCCGCTTCTTTCGGCCCCTCGTACAGATAGGCGTATGAATTATCGTACAAGATCACGACCGCCTCGGCCGGACAGTTCCGGTTTTGGCGCTTACCGTCATCGGCTATATCGACAAAATTCGCGAGGGCATCAAGCAGGAGAGCGGCGCTAATGATTTCTCCCGCGGGATGGTGACGGGCGGCGTCACCGCCGCAACGGCGATTTCCGCCATGCAGGAGATGAGCAATAAGCGCGC
>CAYUPD010000023.1:0-6536 GCA_964446645.1 uncultured Rhodospirillaceae bacterium | reverse complement strand
TTGAAGGCGCTTCCCTTCACATACAAAAGATTGTTCGATTTCGACGGATCGATGCGCTTGCCGATGCCGTTCAAAAACTCTATGTCCCTTATAAGCTGGCAATACGCCTCTTGCGGTATCGCCGCCACAAGCCGCGTCGACTCTTCGTACAACGCATCGTTCCTCGCTTGAACGTCGGGGTTGTCTCTCCCTTTCCTGAAATAGACCGGCACCCCCACCGGGTCCCCGGCCTGCTTTTTATGGATCGTTATGCCGTTCGCAAACGCCGCCACGGCCTGCCCGAAATTCCGTCCCTCGAATCTCGCGTCGTCGATCATTTCCAACGGCCCGAACGACGCCTCGGAAACGCCAACCGCGCGAGGCACGCGCACGACATAATGCGGGTAGCAATCTATCCCGTAAACGTCCGCGTTGCCTCCGCGTCCGATAAAAAACTCGTTATCTCGCGCCACCGAACGGCGAATGATTTTTTCGGAAGGCATGCTGCCAAGCGTTATGTCCGGCGAATAGGGAAACATGGATGATCTGCCAAAAAATAGATCGCTCTTATACGCTCTCCTTTTACCATATGACGGTAAAATTGCCGTTAATTCGGGCGGCTAGACCGCGATCGCTTCAATCCAAAGCGTGAAGGGCGAGATTCTTCAATTTTCCCGATTCGATGCCGTAAAATCTCGCTCTAAGTCCTTTCTTTTCCAGCTCATTCCCTTTTATGGTAAGATTTTATTCATAGAACCGTGCAAGCTTCCTTTCCTATGATTCACGCCCTCAAAACCTACGCCTCCATCGCAAGACCCGATCATTGGATCAAAAACGTCTTTATGATCCCCGGCACAATCCTGGCCCTCCTGCTCGGCGACGGACTCTCTCATCTTATTGTCTTTAAGTTCTTCTTCGCCGCCGCCGTTTTGTGCCTTCTCTCTTCCGCCAACTATGTCATCAACGAATATCTCGATGCCGCAAGCGATAAATTCCATCCCATGAAATCCAAGCGCCCCGGCGCGCGCGGCAAGCTTAAAGCCCTCCCGGTCGTTTTCTTCTACGCTTTCCTTGCCGCCTCGGGCCTCGCGCTCGCGCAAGCTCTCGGCTTTATGTTCCTCGGCACTTCCGTTCTCTTCCTTGTCATGGGCATCGTCTATAACGTCGCCCCTTTTCGCACCAAGGATCGGCCTTATCTCGACGTGCTGTCGGAATCCGTCAACAATCCTTTGCGCTTCCTCCTCGGCTGGTTCGTCGTCATCGGCAACGCTTTGCCTCCATCGAGCGTCCTTCTCGCCGCGTGGATGGGCGGTTCTTTCCTCATGGCCATGAAGCGCTATTCCGAATACCGCCAGTTCGCCGATCCCGAACGCATCGCCCTTTACCGCAAGTCCTTTAAATTCTACTCGGAGGAAACCCTTCTTCTTTCGTCTTTTTTCTACGCGCTCAATGCCACCTTCTTTTTGGGCGTCTTTCTTATCAAATACCGCATCGAATATTTCCTGAGCCTGCCTTTCATCACCCTCATGTTCGTTTGGTACATGAAAATCGCGCTCAAGAAAAACTCGGCCGCTCAAGCTCCGGAAAAACTCTATAGCGAGGGCGCTTTCCTCTCCTACGTTCTGTTCGTCTGCTTTTTGCTCGGCGTTCTCACTTACGTCGATTTGCCCGCCCTGCAAATCCTCGTCGAGCCCGTTCGCTATTAACTATAACGACGAAAGTTTTTTGACCTTCCGCTTTTTTAGGCTAGAAGTTACCCGTTATTGGCATTTCTTCTTTTCCGTATTCAGGGAGCTTATTATGTCCTCGCCCATTTCGCTTTCCGATCTCGTCACTTACGACGTATTTAACGGCTCCCCCTATGCCAAGGGTTTATTCGTCGCTCTCTCCTTCAGGACAAAAAAAGACGCCGAAAAAACTTTTAACGCCATCAAGCGCGACCTCAAAAACCCCTCTCTCAAAACCTCTATCTTCCACCCGCGCGCTCTCGACTTCTCCGTTCTGGGCCACCACAAAATCGTCTCCCGCAGCCTCCTCGCCGTCGTCAACGGCGTTCAGTCCCACGGCGCTCGCGTCGCCTTGGATGGTCAGGGCTATGTCATTTACAAGCTTAGGGATCTCCATACAGAAACCCTCGGTCGCGGCTGGGGCGAGTATCCCTTGACCATCTCGGACGTCTACGGAGAAATTAAAAACGCCCTTCTCCTCTGCGACGTCCAGAAAAACCCGGACTGCATCATCGATACTTGCCAGCCATCGAAGAAAGGGTTCAAGGAAATGCTCGTCCTAGGCTCGCGGTTTAACGCCCTCATCGCTCAATTTCCTTCGGCAGACGATATTCTAACCCGCACAAATCTTAGCGCTCCTGCAAAAAAAGCAGGCGCTGAAATCCTTTCCCACCGCTTCGGCCCGGCATATTACCCGGCTGCAAAATATCCTTATTTCCGGCGCAACGAGCTCTCTCGCATGTAAGTCGATGCCGTTTCAACGCGCATCCGCCGCCAGCACAAGACCAGAAACGCCGCCAGCAACGGCGGCGTCAATGGATACGACGCCGCTCCCGGCCATGCGTCGTTCACAAACATCGGCAGCAGCCACAGCCCGAACAACATAATTTTTTCGTACGGCATAAACCCTTTTTCCATCCCCTCTCGCGCCAACATCGCAATCGGTATCGCCAATATAACCTGATCGTAACCAAACGAATACGGACTCGCCAAAAGCGCCGCCACGGCTAACGCCGCGCCCCGCACGGCTAACGACGCTCCCTTATGCCGCCAAATCTCCAAAACGACCCATACGACGGCAACAGACACGATCCCTTGCACCGCATACGCCGCCTCTATGCTTCCGCCGTAGATCCTCACCATCGAAAAGGCGCTGTGCAGAATCCCAAGCCATTTGCACATTCCGTCGTTCTCAAGATAAAACGCTCGCGCCGCTCCAAGCCCGCGCACAAACTCGATCCACGGCTCGATTCCAAAAACCGCTAAAGACAACGCCGCGCATAAGCCCGCGCTCGCCACCGCCGCCCCAAGAGCCTTCCATTGCCGTCCCACAAACAATACCAGCGGCACCAGCACAAACAAATGCGGCTTATACGACAGAAGCCCGAAAACCCCTCCTGCCGCAAGCGGCCTCTTCGAAAGAAGATACAAGCCCGCTCCTAAAAGCGTCGTCGTCAACGCTCCGTTCTGCCCCGACAGCAGATTGACGTACAACGACGGAAACGCCGCCAATGCCCACAAAGACTCTTTGCGCCGAGGCATCAGCTTATACAAAACCACGCCCAAAAGCAGAACCCCTCCCGCTCCGTACGCCGCCGCCGCCGGAAAAAACGGCAAAAAGGACACAAGCCACGCCACACTCAAAAACATCGGCGGATAAAGCCACGGAATGCCATCATACGGAACGTTCGGGTCGCCCAGCCTTTGCCGCGCCTTCTCCCCGTACAGCAATTCTATCCGCCTCTCGCGCTCGCCTTGCCCCTTCCAGTCGTACGCCTTAACGGGACTTCCTTCATGCACCGTCTCGCCCGCCGCATAAACGCTCATGAAATCCAAAAGAAACGTCGCTCCCTTCGGCTGGAACGCCTCCCCCATCCCTCCGGCCCATACGACTCCCATCAATGCGTACACAAGGAGAAATATTTTGGGATACGCCGCTATGCGCTTTCCGTTTATCCAATCAGCGCGGCGAAAGGCTGATTCAAGCATTATTTATGACGGAACGTTATCCGCCCCTTCGTCAGATCGTAGGGCGTCATCTCGACATTCACTTTGTCGCCCGCCAAGACCCGGATGCGGTTCTTGCGCATCTTCCCCGACGTATGCGCCAAGACTTCGTGCCCGTTGTCCAACTTCACGCGAAACATCGCGTTCGGCAGAATTTCGGATACGATCCCCTCAAATTCGAGTAAGTCTTCTTTGGCCATGATCGGTTCTTCTTAGATTCGTTTCACTGGGACATTGGGTTATCAGGTATTTAGCAGAAGGTAAAGGCCCGCCAATTAACCCGCTTATCGCCCGGGAAGCTGCTTGTTATCGTGGCACGGCCGGCACTTCGTCGGCCACGGCTCGCCAAAGTCCTCCACCGTCCCAAGCCAGTCTCCCAACTCCAACCGAAGGCGAACGTCCCCCGCAAAAACGAGGTTTAAAACATGCTCTGGTTCCAAAATTATCGCCAGCAAATCCAAAATCCCGTCCGGCTGGTGCTTGTCCATCCCGTGCGTCTGCACGCCTTTGACTCCTTTAACCGTCAGCGCACAGCAGATTCGGCCCTCTTCTTCCGCCTCGCGGCGCAACCGCTGCGTCACGACGATGAACGTCCCCTCCTCAGCCTGAAACGCCATGTCGCATATCGGCACGATCGAGTCCTGCAAAACCGCCGAGATCACCTGAATGTCCTCGGCGTCCTTTGCACGAAGCTTCAGCGGCTTGTCCTTCATGCCGCCGCCTTCACGCGCTCTATCTCCGCGCCGCACGCCGCAAGCTTCTCTTCAAGCCTCTCGTAGCCCCGGTCGAGGTGATAAATGCGGTTGAGGATCGTTTCGCCGCGCGCCGCCAATCCCGCCAGCGCCAGCGACACAGATGCCCTCAAATCCGTCGCCATCACCGGCGCTCCCGTCAAATACGGCACGCCCCTCACCAAGGCCGACGCATTGTGCACCGTGATATTCGCCCCCATGCGCTTAAGCTCGGGCACGTGCATAAACCGGTTCTCGAATATCGTCTCGGTAATCATCGACGCTCCGTCCGCCACCGACATCAACGCCATCATTTGCGCCTGCAAATCCGTCGGAAAGCCCGGATACGGCTCCGTCATCGCATCCGTCCCCCTCAAAACTCCGGCGCGCCGCACGTGCAATCCCGATTTCGTCTCGGCAATCTCGACTCCCGCCTCGCGTAAAACAATCGCCGCGCTGTTGAGATGCTCGAGCTTCGCGCCGAGCAGCTCGACCTCGCCTCCCGTTATCGCCGCCGCCATCGCGAACGTCCCGGCCTCAATGCGATCCGGAACGACGCTGTGCCTGGCCCCATGCAATTTATCTCTGCCCACGATGCGCAGGCGATCCGACCCGATCCCTTCGATCTGCGCCCCCATCGCCACAAGGCATCGCGCCAAGTCCGCCACCTCGGGTTCGCGCGCCGCGTTCACGATCGTGCTTTCGCCCTTCGCCAAGGCCGCCGCCATCATCGCGTTCTCGGTTCCCGTCACCGTCACCATCGGAAAAACGATCTCGGCCCCGCGCAGGCCGCCTTTCGCCCGCGCGTTGATGTAGCCGTTGTCGAGGTCGATCTCGGCCCCCAGCTTTTGCAACGCGCCGATATGCAAATCCACCGGCCTCGACCCTATCGCGCACCCTCCCGGAAGAGATACCCGCGCCTCTCCCGCCCGCGCCACAAGCGGCCCCAGAACGAGGATGCTCGCCCGCATCTTGCGCACCAAATCATACGGCGCCATGACGCTCGACAAATCGCCCGCTTTCAGCTCCACCACGCGGCCCCCAGCACTCCCCGCCGACGTGCCGTCGAGCCCGATATTGACCCCCAACTGCCCTAAAAGCTTCGACATCGTCACGATGTCCGCCAGATGCGGCACGTTCGAAAGCGTCAACGTCTCGTCCGTCAAAAGGCACGCCGCAAGCAACGGCAGCGACGCGTTTTTCGCTCCGCTGATGTGAATCTTGCCCTTTAAGGGCGTGCCGCCGACGATGCGAATGCTGTCCATGCCTTACCCTCTTTTTTCCATGCGCGGCAACGTCACGCCCGTTTGCTTCATGTACTTGCCGCCCCTGTCCGCGTACGACGTTTCGCATAAACTGTCGGCCTTCAGGAACAAAAACTGGCAAATGCCCTCGTTCGCGTAAACCTTGGCGGGCAACGGCGTCGTGTTCGATATCTCAAGCGTCACGTGGCCTTCCCATTCCGGCTCCAACGGCGTCACGTTCACGATCAGGCCGCAGCGCGCGTACGTCGATTTGCCGAGGCAGATCACGAGCACATCGCGCGGAATCCGGAAATACTCGACCGTGTGCGCCAGCACGAACGAATTCGGCGGAATGATGCACACGTCCGTCTTGCGCGTCACGAAGCTGGCCTCGGAAAAATTCTTCGGATCGACCAGCGCGTTGTCGATGTTCGTAAAAATCTTGAAGTCGTCCGCCACCCGCGCATCGTACCCGTACGACGACAATCCGTACGAGATCACGCCGTTGCGCGTCAGCTTCTCTTCGAACGGCTCGATCATTTTGCTTTCAACGGCGGCCTTGCGTATCCAATGGTCGGGCATTACGGACATTCTTGACGATCCTCTTTCTTTCGTTCGCGCAGTGGAACCTGTTGTTTACGCTTGCGCAGATTTTCCCGCAAGGCATCGGCCGATCGCTTCTCTCTTTCCGGCGATTTGGCCGGTTTTTGTTTGAGATTCGCTTCCATCCTCCTTGTTTAATTGGTTTTTTTAAGAACGGCTAGGCTAATTCTCTGGAAATTATATAGTCTTCTTGCTAACCCCTTAATCGCCTCAGTTGCCTCATAAAGAGTCTATAATGAAAACAA
>CAYUPD010000022.1:7045-13008 GCA_964446645.1 uncultured Rhodospirillaceae bacterium | reverse complement strand
GACGAAGCGTATGCTGGTGGATGCCACGCATCCGGAAGAGACTCGTGTAGCGATTGTGGACGAGAAGCGTCTCGAAGATTTCGATTTCGAGAGCGCGAGCAAAAAGCAGCTCAAAGGGAATATCTATTTAGCGAAGGTCGTGCGGATAGAGCCGTCCTTGCAAGCGGCGTTTGTGGAGTACGGAGGAAACCGGCACGGTTTTCTGCCGTTCAGCGAAATACATCCGGACTATTTCCGGATACCGATGGCGGATAGGCCGCACGACGAAGAGGAGCCGGAGGGCGACGAGCCCGAAGTCGAGATTTCTGCGGAAGAGATGAGCGCGTATCAGAACGAGCCGATCGACCGCGAGGAAGAGCACGGCCACGTTCAAGAACCCGTACAAGAAGAAAACGCGGAAGCCGCGCCGGAAGCGGCGGCGGTTCAAGACGCGCCGGTTTTGGCCGAGCCTGTTGTGAGCGGCGAAGCAGCGGCGGCGGCAACCGAAGCGCCGGTCGCGCCCTCGCCGTTAGGGGCCGAGGCGGATTCCAGCCTGGGGCTGATTACGGATTTCGGCAATGCGGTGGTGGAGCCTGTCTTTACGCCCGCGCCGGTCGAGACGGTGGGCGGTCACGGCGGTGAAGAAGAGATCGAAGAGCGTCCGCGCCGTCAGCGCATGCCGAGGTATAAGATTCAAGAGGTGGTGAAGCGCCGCCAAGTGATGCTGATTCAGGTAGTGAAGGAAGAGCGCGGCAATAAGGGCGCGGCATTGACGACATATCTGTCGCTTGCGGGCCGGTATTGCGTGTTGATGCCGAACACGGACCGCGGGGGCGGGGTGAGCCGCAAGATCACGAGTCATCAGGATCGCCGCCGGATGAAGGAAATATTGGACAAGCTCGAGACGCCGGAAGGCATGGCGGTGATTTTGAGGACGGCGGGGATGGAGCAGGAGACGTCCGAGATTCAGCGGGATCTGGAGCATCTGTTGCGTTTATGGAACAGCATCCGCGAACAAACGTTGGTATCGACGGCGCCCGCGCTGATTTACGAAGAAGCGAACCTTATTAAGAGGTCGATCCGCGATTTGTACGCGCCGGAAGTGGACGAGATACTGGTAGCGGGCGCGAAGGGGTACGAGCTTGCGCATGAGTTTATGCACTCGATCATGCCCGAGCAGCTTGAGAAGATGAAATTGTACGAAGACGCGGTGCCGCTGTTTTTCCGGTACAACGTCGAGAAGCAGATCGACCTGCTTTATACGCCGGTAGTTCAGTTGCGGTCGGGCGGTTATATCGTCATCAACCCGACGGAAGCGTTGGTGTCGATCGACGTCAACTCGGGCCGCGCGACGCGCGAGAGGCATCTTGAGGCGGCGGACGAGATTGCGCGGCAGTTACGCCTAAGGGATTTGGCGGGGCTTGTCGTGATCGACTTTATCGACATGGAAGACGGCCGCAACAACGCGGCGGTCGAGCGCCGGATGAAAGAGGCGATGAAATCGGACCGCGCGCGGTTGCAAATCGGGCGTTTGTCGGCATTCGGGTTGATGGAATTGTCGCGGCAGAGATTGCATCCGAGCCTTACCGAAATTAATTTTGAGAGATGTCCGCACTGCGCGGGGACGGGGATGATCCGTTCTGTGGAGTCGGCGGCGATATCGGTGTTGCGCCAGATCGAAGAAGAAGCGCTGCGTCAGCCCGGAGGCGAGATGGTCTTGCATGTGCCGACGAACGTGGCGCTGTACGTGCTCAATCAAAAGAGGGGTCCGTTGCAGGGCATCGAAACCCGCTACGGGGTTCAGGTATATCTGCACAGCGACGATACGCTGGTGGCGCCGGAATGTCGGCTCGAAAGGCCCAAGACGCGGGGCGAAAGCAAAGGCGCGGCTCCGGCGGTGGATATGGATCAGGTTTATGCCGAAGCGGTCGAGGTGGACGAGCAAGCGCCTGCGGCCGAGAGTCAGGATGACGAACCGGCGCCTCGAGTTGAAGGCGAGCGCGGGGGGCGTCGTCGGGGCCGTTACGGGCGCGGGCGGGATCGCCGTCGCGGATCGTACGATGCGCCGCCGCCAGCGGTTGAAGGACAAGCGCCGTCCGAGCCGAACGGGAACGTCGTGATGGATGAAGCGCAGCCGCAGGACAACGCAGGCAACGCATTTCCGTCCGAAGGCGGAGCGCCTCAGGAAGGCTCATATATGGACGGACCGCGCGACGATCGTCGCGGGGGACGTCGTAGGGGCCGTCGCGGAGGACGCAACCGGCACGGGCGGGATCGCGGGGATTACCGCAACGAGAACCGTTCGTATGGCGGAGAGCCGCAGAATCCGTATGTGCCGCAAGCGTCGATACCGACGAGCGTACACGATCTGGACACGACGCCGCGCGCGGTGCACGAGTCCGCGCCGCCGTCTCACGAGCCGCCGCAGCAGCAGCAACCTGCGAAGCCGAAGCGTTATGCGCCGCCGCCGTCGCCGTATGAGGTGACGAATCCGGAGAGCGACAAGCCGAAGGGCGGTTGGTGGCGTAAGCTGACGGGCCAATAATTTTCGATTGAACGATCTTAGAATGACCTCATCTCCCTTCGGGAGGGGTTAGCGGTTGCCGTTAAGCGCCGTGGCTGCCCGTCTTTGCGAAAGAATTGCCAATCTGGCCTATAAGAGCCAAACTGCTTTTGGCCTGAGCGTCATTATCGAGGAGCCATAGCCATGACGGATAAAAAAACGAAACCGATCTTACCGCCCGGCATTCACGTCGTCATTTTAGGCATTGAAGGCGAGCTGATCGAAACCGAAGAGCTGCACTATCAAAAGTGGTTCAAGATAGCCAAAAAGGCGGGCGTTGTGGCGGAGGAAGAAGCGTTCCGCGTTTTATGGGAAGAGAAGTTAAGCGGCTCCGGCGACAAGAAGGTATACGAAGAACTTCAAAAGCGGGTTCCGCCCGGAGAGAAGATTCCGTCCTGGGAAGAATGTCAGAAGATTAATAACGAGTATTATAAAGAGAACCTATCGTCGGCCGAATTTCCGAAGGACGTAGCCGAATCCGTCATCAAGCTGCGGATGAAAGGCGTGAGGGTCATGATCGTGACGCACGCGCCGGAAGAGCTTGTCCGGATGCAGCTTGAACATATCGAAAAGAAGACCGGCCTGACGTTCGATTTTGAAAAAGACGTGGTCATAGGCGAACGGAAAGACGGAGAAGGATATGTCGTTGCGTTCGACCGCGTCAACGAAGAGCGGGCGCGGGCCGGGCTTGCGGCGCTGGAGCATAGAAACGTCCTCGTTCTCGACAACAGCGAAAAATACCTAGCGCGCGCGACGCGCCTTTCCATGCGCGCGGCTCGGGTGCTGAGTTCTTTGCCCGGGCATCTCAAGCCAAATGTTGCCGATCAGAGCATCCCGACGCTCGGCTGGCCCGGTCTTTACAGGGCGATTGCCGACGGCCTCAAGCCGGGCGGAGCGTCGGTTCCGACCCTTAAACACACTCTTTAGAAAAGGCTTTTACGCCGCCCTGACGCTTTATCTTGGCGCGCGCTCAAAAGTCTTCCGTGCGTTTTTGATGAGCCGTTGGATAACGGCGACGTTATCGCGGTCCGGAAGGCTTGGATCGAGTTTTTCCGTGTCGACGAAGTGTCTGGACGAGATTTTGTTGCCGTCCATGCCCGAAGAGCCGTGATAGAAGGTGGTTACGTCGGGTTCCTTTACGCAAAAATTGAAATGAGCGGTGTACTCTCTCGAGCCGTCGTCGTCTTTCAGGCAATACCGGCGGGAGCCGGAAACATGGTCGGGACTTGTGACCAGAAGCGTCAGAGTGCCGTCTCCCCGCAGGGAGTCTTTTTCCTTGTCTATTTCGGCTTCAAGGGATCTCACAAAATTCTGCGCGTCCCGCCCGTCGTGAATTGTTTTGACGACAACCTTAAGGGAACTGCCCATATAAAATCTCCTCCAAAAAATATCCCGATGCGGAGCGCCTGCGTTTTTTCATGCGCAAGAATATGAGCGGATATACTAGGCCTGTTTGCCGAAAACGAAAAACGCCTGAGATTTCAGCTTGTTACGCCGCCCTGACGCCGCGCAAAGCTTCTTCGGCCTTGCCCGTTTTGTCGCGAATGGCGATGGCGGCGTCGAGATCGACCGAGACGAGCTGCGACACGCCTTTTTCGCCCATGGTGACGCCGTAGAGGCGATCCATGCGGGCCATCGTGACGCGTTGGTGGGTGATGATGAGGAAGCGCGAGCCGGTTTCCTTCGAGATGCGTTCGACGAGCCCGCAGAAGCGGCCGACGTTGCTTTCGTCCAAAGCGGCCTCGGCTTCGTCGAGGACGCAGATGGGAGACGGATGCGTCTGGAAGACGGCAAATAGCAAAGCCAGAGCGGTGAGAGTCCGCTCGCCGCCCGAGAGCAGGGTAAGGGCCTGGATTTTCTTGCCCGGCGGCGCGGCGAATATTTCGAGGCCTGCGTTCATCGGGTCTTCGGCGTCGAGGAGTTCGAGGTAGGCGCGGCCGCCGTTGAACAAGCCCTTGAAGAGAGATTGGAAGTGTTCGTTGACGGAGGCGAAGGCGGTTTGCAGGCGTTCGCGGGCCTCGGCGTTGAGCTGCGAGATGCCTTGGCGCAATTTGGCGATGGCGGCGACGAGGTCGTCCTTTTCCTTTTGCAGCGCGTCGATCTGGGTCTGCAAAGTCTGGCTTTCGGTTTCGGCGCGAAGGTTGACGGGGCCCATGTTATCGCGTTCGCGGATATAGCGGGCGAGCGTCGTTTCAAGTTCAGAGGTGGGAGGCAAAGGCTTGTCGTCGGAGACTTCGGCGAGCGCGGGAAGTTCGTCGGGGCCGCAGTTGAGTTTTTCGGCCATGCGTTCGCGCAAAACGCCAAAATGCTCGGCGGCGGAGGCGACGGCGCCTTCGGCGCGGACGCGTTCTTCGCGGGCTTCGGAAAGGGCGTTTTCGTCGCGTTTGAGTTGCTGTTCGACGCGGGCGAGTTCCTGCTCGGTCGAGATCAGAAGGTCGGCGGCGGATTTGCGCTTGCCCTCGGCGTCGGAGAGTTCGGAGAGAAGGAGCGCGCGGCGTTCTTCGAGTTCGGCGGGGCGGCGTGAGAGGTCTTCGATGCGTTCCTGAATTTTGAGGATGCGGGCCGAGAGTTCCTCGATCTGGCGCGCGGCGTCGGCAAGGCGGCCCTGCCACTCGCCGGTTTCAGCGGCGACGGATTTAGAGCGGGAGAGGTGAATGTCCCTGTCGCGGGTCAGGCGGTCGCACTCGCTCTGGCGGATGGAAAGGAGATCGCGGACTTCGGCGAGGCGCATGCGCTTCATGTCGATAATTTTCTGCGCGGCGGCGATATCGGGCAGAGCGCCGTTTTCTTCGGCGATTTCTGCGGCGCGGTTTTCGAGCTGAATCATGTCGGAAGTGACGAGGCGCAAAGCGTCGTCGGCCCCGGCGAGTTTGGAGGCGAGCGCGGCGGCTTCGTTTTCCTGTTGGGCCAAGGCTTGGCGGGCGTCGTTCAGGGCGGCGAAAGCAGGCTCAAGAGCCTCGCGGGCCAAGCGGTCTTCGTCCTGGCGTTGGGAGAGGAAGGCCGAGGATTCGGCGAGGGTTTTCTTGGCGCTTTCGGATTCTTCGCTGGCCTTTTCGATAAGTTCTTGAAGAGCGGCGAGGCGGTTGCGCTGTTGGAGGCGCAGGGCGGTGGAGGTTTTCGCTTTTGGGGTGAGGGTAAAGCCGTCCCAGCGCCAAGCCCAGCCGTCGCGGCTGACGAGGATTTGGCCGGGAAGGAGATTGCGCGCGGCGGCTTCGCCCGAGGCGGCATCGTGGACGAGGCCGATCTGCGAGAGGCAGCGCGAGAGAGCGGGGGGAGCCTTAACGAACTCGGCCAAAGAGGCGACGCCCGAAGGCAGAATGGGTGCATTGACGAGCGGCCCCGCGTCGCGCCAATAGCGTGCGGCGGAAGAGTCGAGAGCGGCGGTGAGGGCCTCGCCGACGGCGATGGCGAGGGCGTTTTC
>CAYUPD010000022.1:0-7035 GCA_964446645.1 uncultured Rhodospirillaceae bacterium | reverse complement strand
GGAGTGACGGAAATGAGGTCGAGAACCTGCTCGCCGGTGGAGTCGTCGTGCGTGGCGAGGAGGGAGGCCAAAGCGTCGCTTTCGGCGCTGAGCTTGGTGACTTCGGCTTCGGCGGAGGAAGAGAGGTCGCGGGCCTTGGCGTGAAGAGCTTCGGCGTCGCGGTAGAATTGTCCGGCGGCCTGAGCCTCCTGCTGGCGCTTGGCGAGTTCTTCTTCGGCTTTTTTGACGGGAGCCAAAGCCTGTTCGACGCCGGGGCGCGAGGCGATATCGGCGGTAAGAGCGGCGCGCTGGGTTTCGAGGTCGCTATGACGCTCGGCCAGTTGCGAGCGGCGGGCGTCGAGAGAGGCGGTTTCTTTTTGGAGGGCGTTTTTGTGGGCCTCTGCGGTGGCGGCTTCCTGCATGAGGTTAGAGAGCATGGAATCGAGAGCCTTGGCGTCCTTCGAGATGGAAGCGAGGCTTTCCGAAGCCTTGGGCAATTCGTCGTCGATGGTTTTAAGGGCTTCGGCGAGATGAGCGGTCTCTTCGAGAAGCTTGGCGACGGCGGCTTGGCCGTCGATGCAGCGTTCCTGTTCGCGGAGGCTGTCGTTTTTGGCCTGATCGAGGGACTGGTTTTGCTCGCGCATTTCATCGTCGATGCGGCGCGCTTCGGCGTCGATCTGCTCGCGGGCGAGAGTGAGTTTTTGAACGATGGCGGCGGCGGTGGCCTCGGCTTGGCGCATCGAGGGGAGTTGCGAGGCGATGTCGGCGCGGGCGGCGTTGTCTTGAGTGACGACGGCGAGGCGTTCGGCGACGTTGGTCTCGGCGGCGGCGAAGGCGGCCTTGGAGGCCTCGTCGTTCTGAAGAGCCTCGGCCCAACGGAGGTGGAGGAGTCCGGCCTCGACGCGGCGGATATGGTCGGCGAGGTTGCGGTAGCGGGAGGCTTGGCGGACTTGGGTCTTGAGGCCGCGAAGCTGGGTGTCATAGGCTTGCAAAACGTCGTCGACGCGCGTGAGGTTTTGCTCGGCGCCCTTGAGTTTCAGTTCGGCTTCGTGGCGTCGGGCCTGAAGGCCGGAAGTGCCTGCGGCTTCTTCGAGGATAAGGCGGCGGTCTTCGGGCTTGGCGCGGATGAGGGCGTCGATCTGGCCTTGGCCGACGATGTTGGTGGAATGAGAGCCGGTGGATTGGTCGGCGAAGAGGAGTTGAACGTCGCGCCTGCGGACGGGCTTGTCGTTGATGCGGTAATCGGAGCCTTTTTCGCGTTCGATCTGGCGGGTGACGTGAAGGGTCTCGTCGTTGTTAAACTCGGCGGTGGCGCTGTGGTTGGCGTTATCGAGTTCGAGAGAGACCTCGGCTATGTTGCGCGAGGGGCGCAGTGCGGTGCCGCCGAAAATAACGTCGTCCATCTCGCCGCCGCGAAGGTTTTTGGGTGAGTTTTCGCCCATGACCCAGCGGAGAGCCTCGACGAGATTGGATTTGCCGCAACCGTTGGGGCCGACGATGCCGGTCATGCCCGCGCCGATATGGAGGTCGGTGGGTTCGACGAAGGATTTAAAGCCGTGGAGATGGAGACGCGTAAAATTCACAAAAAACCTCTATTAAGTTAAAAAGTCATTTTTTAGCCGCGATCAAAGGATCGAGAGCGGCGGCGAACGAATCGAGGCTAACGGCGCCGCCGATGATCTTAGAGCCGTCATTGATGACGAAGGTCGGAGTCGCATCGATGTTGAAGGCCTTAGAAGCGTGGGCGCGGTCGGCGATAATAGCTTCCTGAATTTTCGGGTTAGAAGCGCAGGCGGAGGCTTTATCCGGAGGGAGTCCTCCGAGAGCGGCGTATTGGACGATGACGGTTTCGGCGTTATCGCCGTTAAGAGTGCCTTTTTTCAAAGCGTCGTAAATGGTGCGGACGAAAGGAACGTAGATATCCTTGGGCAAGCAATGAGCGATGGCGGCGGCTTTAAGGCTCACGCCGTCGAGAGGGAAGTCGTGGATGACGAACTTGACCTTGCCGGTGTCGATGTAGCGTTTTTGGATTTCCGGAAGGGTATCGAGGAAGAAGTCTGCGCAATGCGAGCAGGTGAGGGAGGAATATTCGTCGACGCGGACGCGAGCGGAGTCTTTGCCGAGGACGTGAGGGGTATATAAGGAGAGGGCGTCGGGAGTTTCTTGAGAGGCGGAGGGTTTTTGGGGCGCGAGCGACGGCGAGGCAGCCGAAGAGGCAGCGGCCTGAGCAGGCAAGCCCGCGCAAAGAAGGAGCAAAAACGCCCTAAAAACGAAAGACATAACGCACTCCGGAAGTCGAATCACATATCCGGCAATTATAGGGGAACAGGAACGGCGAACTCAAGGTTAACCGTTTTGAACAGGTAAGAAGGCGAGGCCGGATAAGGCGTTCGGAGTCGTTTTTTATGTGAAGGATAATAGTTTCGTGCGGCGTGCGAATCGACGGGATAAGAAGGGCGTCGCCCGATTTGCGGTGGGAAAGGCGCCCAAATTGTGCAAAAATTTATACTAGGCATATCAAAGTGTTGTTTTGTCTTTCTGAAGTTAAAACGCAACGGCGGGAGGGGGATAAGTGTCTTAACCATGCAGCAAGGTTTTTGTGGCAGAAACGGAAGGCTTTACTTAAAGGTACGGCGAATCCTCTGGCCATGCCCGATTTGCGCCTGAGCGGGGGAAAAAAAGAAGGCCCACCAAAAGCGAGGAGAACGAACGTGAGTCAGCTGGCCAATCTAAGAGTATTAATAGCCGACGACCATTTCCTGATACGGCAGTTTGTGCGTAACACGTTAAAAGAGTCGAAGATTGAGAACGTGCAGACGGCGGCGGACGGGAACGAGGCGATCGATCTGGTGCAGAAATCGAAGTTAGCGGGGCAGCCGTTCGACGTCGTGTTTTTGGATTGGAACATGCCGACGATATCGGGGCTGGAAGTGTTGAGTTATTTTAGGGCGAAGCCGGAATATTCGGACACGGCGTTTGTGATGCTGACGGCGGAGTCGGAGCAGCAGAACATTATGAAGGCGATCAAGGCCGGGGCGACGTCGTACATCGTGAAGCCGGTGTCGCCGTCGGATTTGAGCAAAAAGCTATTTGAGATCAACGAATGGTTAAAGCGCAAGCGTCAGGCGTCGGGCGGGATGTTTAATTAATAGAGGAGTTTTATATATGGTCGGCACACCGCAAAAGGAAATATCGTTGGACGACGTTTTGGCGAAGAACGTGGTCACGGCCGTGATGCGTTCGATGAAAGAGACGTTTGGGGTGCCTGTGACGGCGGACGCGCCCGAGTACGGCGAAGGGATCGTGGCGCTGGCGGGAGATATTTCGGGGATTATCGGGCTGGTGCAGGATCATCTGGACGGGACGCTGATCTTGTGCATGCCGTTTGAGGCGGTGAAAGAGCTATTGCCGAAGGTGTTGGGGGAGTCGGTGTCGATCACGCACGAGATGGCGGTAGACGCGGTGGGCGAGCTGACGAACATGATCTTCGGGCAAATCAAGAACGAGCTAAACCAGCGCAATCACCAGATCAAATTGGGGATACCGTGCGTCGTGACGGGGAAGGGGCATTTTGTGTGCCAGTTTCATCGGGGCAAGTACATGATTGTGCCGTTTCATATGGATGGGAAGCTGTTTCAGGTATATGTGGCGTTGCATGCGACGTGCCGGTGCGATTGAAGAATCGGGCCATAAATAAATGATTGAAGCCGAGGAAACATCGAACGAGAAAGCGGCGCCCGGACTGTATGCGGACGACCGGTCCGTCGTGACGGAAGCGATGCGGCGGTTGGGGATGCTGCAAACGTCGCTGGTGGGGATGGCGGCGATTGTCCTGATATTGCTGTTTGCTGTGGCGCTGCCTGTCTTTGGGCACGAGCCTGTCGTGGACAAGATGAGCTTTTTCGTCATCATGGGGGCGACGTTCAGCGGGATCGGATACCTGTGTTACCTGAACTACGCGGTCTACAAGGTGGTGAGCGAGCACGACCGGCTCAACGAAGTGCTGGTGAATAGTTTAGGGCAGGGGTTTTTGTCGTTTGGGGTGAACGGGATATGCGACAAGGTCTATTCGCAGGCGTGCCGGGATTTATTGCAGGCGGAGCCTGGAGGCAAGCACATCGCCGAGGTGCTGCGCGTGCCGGAAGAAGGGCGCGAGGATTTCAAGGGGTGGATTGATATATTGTTCCAATCCGATCACGCGCTGGGATTTTCGGACGTGGTCAATTTTCTGCCGCAGTTATTTTCGCATACGCAGAAGAGGCGGATAACGCTGGCGTACAAGCCGATCTACACGAAGAGGCACGAACTCGTGCGCGTGGTGCTGATCGCGACGGACGAGACGGAAGAATACGAAGCGCAGGAGCTGGCGAAGCAGCGGCAGGAATACGCGGACATGATCTGCCGCATTTTCCGGGAGAGGAACCAGTTTTTGGCGACGATTACGCACGTGCGTGCGTTTTTGGAGCAAGCGTCGCAGCCTGTGGTGCGGGCGGAGGCGACGCCGTTATTGAGGCTTCTGCATACGCTTAAGGCGGGGGTGAAGCATTTTCATTTAAACGAGTTGGCGGAAACGGTCCACAATCTCGAGAGCGAACTGCGCAGCGAGATGATAACGACGGACAAGCAGTTCATGGACTTGCTGACGATGGGCAAGAGGCTCATCGAAAAAGAGCTGAACGACGTGCTGGAGAACATCAAGGACCTGATCGGGCAGGATTACGAGCGGCGCGGCAACACGAGGGAGATCGAAGAGAGCGCGCTTTATAATTTTGCGTTGGTGATGAACGTGGCGGGGGTGGGGGCGGACGTCGTCGATCATTATCTGAGGTTTATCGTCGCGGTGCCGATACAGGATTGTTTAAGGCAGTTTGAGCGCGAGCTGCTCGATCTGGCGCAGATTACGGGCAAGCAAATCAAGCCGGTGAGGTATGCGGGATCGAATCCGCCGATATTGATGAGGACGTATCAGTCGATGCTATATTCGCTGACGCACGTGTCGAGGAACATCATCGACCACGGGATCGAACCTGCGGTGACGAGGATTGCGCGGAGCAAGGACCCGGCGGGGCAGGTGACGATCGAGTCGAATATCGTGGAGGACAAAGACAAGAAGCCGTGGCTTAGCATCATCATATCGGACGACGGGAACGGGATCGATGTGGAGCGCGTGCGCGAGAAAGTCGCGTTGATGGAGCCGGAAGGCAAGTGGCGCGAGATGGACGATCAGACGATTATCCAAAGCGTCTTCACGTTTGGGGTATCGACGAAAGAAAACGTGTCGGAGTTATCGGGGCGCGGGGTGGGGATGAACGTGGTGAAGAAAGAGGTCGAGGCCTTGGGCGGAGAAATAACGGTGTACTCGACGCTGCATGTGGGAACGCGGTTTGAGATTCGAGTGCCGTACGAGATGTCGATATAGAGTCGAGTCATGCTAATCCATTGTGATATATGGATATTTTCCATATTAATATGAATTTTTTAGAAATTCGAAGGAAAAGCATAAAAGGCGGCATCTGGCCTTGACTCTCAGATCTTAATTTCTATACTGCGCCACCTAGCCTTCGGGATTGGGGCTTTAATATATGCAATGAAACACCGTTTTGGCACGTGAAGACGTTTTGGCCAATACGGCGTTTTTGTTGTTTTTTTTGGAGAACGAAGTGGCTCGTATAGCAGGCGTCAACATACCGGCGGCAAAGCCGATACACATCGCATTACGTTACATCTATGGAATAGGGCCGACGAACTCGCTCGAGATATGCGCGCGGGTGGGGATCGAGCCGACGAAGCGGGTGAATCAGCTGACCGAAGGCGAGATACTGAAGATTCGCGAAGACATCGATAAGAACTATAAGGTCGAAGGCGATCTGCGCCGCGACGTATCGATGAACATCAAGAGATTGATGGACTTGGGCTGCTATCGCGGCCTGCGCCATCGCAAGGGACTTCCCGTCCGCGGACAACGCACGCATACGAATGCGCGCACCCGCAAAGGGAAGGCCAAGCCGATTGCCGGCAAGAAGATCGCGACGAAGAAATAAGGTTTTAGGTAAAACCGGCCTTGGCGGAAGCCGAGGCGTTTCGATAGTCGCGGGATGAAGTGCAAGCTCCGGGAATTACCCCGGGGAGTAAAAAGGGAAAAGAAAAAGAATGGCAACGCCAGAGAAGGGAAAGACCGAAGCCGCCGAAACCAAGGCCGCTCCGGCACGCCGTCGTAAAGAACGCAAGAACATCGTCAACGGCACAGCGCATGTGAATGCGACGTTCAACAACACGATCATCACGATAGCGGACGCGCAGGGCAATACGATTGCGTGGTCGTCTGCGGGGCTGATGGGGTTCAAGGGATCGCGGAAATCGACGCCGTACGCGGCGCAGATGGCGGCTGAAGACGCCGGGAAGAAAGCGGTCGAGAACGGCGTAAAGACGCTGGAAGTAGAAGTGAAGGGGCCGGGAGCTGGCCGCGAGTCGGCGTTACGGGCGCTGCAGTCTGTGGGTTTCGTGATTACGTCGATCCGGGACGTGACGCCGATCCCGCACAACGGATGCCGTCCGCGCAAGCGCCGCCGCGTGTAAGGGTTTTGAAGAGTTTTGTCGAATTGAAGAAATAAACCGAAGGGGTCTGGCCGTGTTACAGAAAAATTGGAAATCGCTGATTCAACCGACGAAGAGCGTGCAGGCAGCCGAAAGCAGCCCGAACGTGGCGACGTTGGTGGTGGAGCCGTTGGAGCGTGGTTTTGGGATGACGCTCGGGAACGCGCTTCGCCGCGTTTTGCTGTCGTCGTTGCAAGGAGCGGCGGTGACGTCGGTTCAGATTGAAGGCGTGCTGCATGAGTTTTCGTCGATTCCGGGCGTTCGCGAGGACGTGACGGACATTATCCTTAATTTGAAGAGCTTGGCGTTGCGCGCGCACACGGAAGCGCCGCGTCGCGTGCGGCTTTTGGCCGAAGGGCCGGGCGAAGTGACGGCCAAGCAGATTGACGCGGGCGCGGACATTGAGATCATGAATCCGGAGCTGGTGATCTGCTCGCTCGACAAAGCGGCGAAGCTGTCGAT
>CAYUPD010000021.1:0-13212 GCA_964446645.1 uncultured Rhodospirillaceae bacterium | reverse complement strand
GCCGCAGCAGCGGCCTTTTCGGCGGCGCGTTTTGTTCTGCCTTCGCCAAACGCCCGATGACCGCCGTGCACGCCGTCAAAATTGCCAAGAGCGAAAACGCCGCCTTTCATGTTTTTCCCGGCTTTCTTTACGTGTCGGTAAGGATTTTCTGCAATGTATAACCCCGCTTTGATATACCCTTTTCACAATATGTTGCACAAGGGGCGGAAAATCCGCCACCTTTTGTCGTGTGTCATGACCAATCGTCTGGCGTCCGTGAGCCTTTTGCCTCATTCCTACTTCACGCTCGGGGACGGAGATTCCCTTCGTTACGCGGTCTTTTCTCCGTCGCCCGACCCCCGGGGCACGGTCTTGGTTGTTCCCGGCGCCCGCGAATTTATCGAAAAAAAGTATGCCGAATGCGTGAAGCCCCTCATCGAAAGGGGATATCGCGTCATCGTCGTCGAACTGCGGGGGCAGGGGCTTTCGTCGCGTTTTTTGGGCGGCGATCTGCGCCAAAGAAACCATATCGACGATTTTTCGACGTATCTGAACGATCTTCGCGCCTTTTATAAGGGAATCGTTCTTCCGTCCCTGGCCGGGCCTCTGATCGCGCACGGGCACTCGCTCGGCGCGCACATCCTGCTGCGCTGGCTGGCCGAGGACAATCCGTCCGAAATCAAGGGCGCGTTCGTTACGGCGCCGATGGTTTCATACTCGGGCATGGTCGCTCATATGGCTTTCTACGGCCTGACGTGGGCAAACGTGCGTTTGCTCGGCGAGGAGAAAAATTACGCGCCGATGCAGCACGACTTCGGCGGCGAGGACGTTGCGTTCGAGGACAATCAACTGACGCACGACGAAGCGCGCTTCCGCGTCATGGAAGAGTACTTTTGCGCCTATCCCGACCTGACGACGGGCGGCGTGACGTGGGGCTGGATGCTGGCCGCTTTGCAGTCGATGGCCGCGACGCATGCATGGCCTTATCTGGCGCACATCAAAGCGCCGATCCTGTCGTTGACGGGCAATCAGGATACCATCACGCCGCCGATCGAAATCGGGCCGTTTTTAAACATGATCCCCCACGTGCGCACCTATACGATACCCGGCGCGCGCCACGATTTGCTGAACGAAACGGACGATATCTGCGCCCGCGCATGGGCGCGGATCGACGACTTTTTGGGCGTCACCATGGGGACGGAGCGACGCTCACCGAAGATTCTTTATTTGCATCGCGTAAAACGGCCAGAAGATCTTCGCGCGCAAGAGCGACGCATCCTCCCGACGGACTGAAGTCCGGTCGCGCGACGTGCAAAAAGATCGCGCTGCCCTTGCCGGGAACGACGGGGTCGTCGTTAAAACCCAAAACCACGATAATGTCGTAAGTATGGTCTTCGCGCCATAAACGCTCGGCCGACGCGCCGTAGGGGTGAGTGATGAATTTGTTATAATTGGGGTCGTCGGGAGCGTCGCACCAGCCGTCGTCGGGGCGCAAGGCCATCGTGGGCAGGAGGGTCAGAGGCGGCTTTTCGCGGTCGGGGCGGTAAAAGACCTCGCGCATGATCCACCGGCCGACAGGGGTTTTGCCGTCGCCTTCTTTCGCCGCGCGCTCGGCTGTAAAACCGTTATGCCCGACGGCGCAGCGGAAAGTGCGATTTCCCCATTTGGCTTCATGGGCGCCGATGACGGTTAAATCCATTTTTCCCCGGTTGCTTGGTTTATCGAAAAAAGTGTAGCATGACCCTCAGGGAGTAGAAATCATGATTTATTCGCAAGACGATCTTTCGAAGCTTATTCTCGATACGCACGCGGTTTCGATCTGGAGCCATGAAAAGGGGCCCGTTTTTTGGTATGCCGCTAACGTGCCGGGGCCGTTTTACGTCAATACCGAGATGATTATCGGCAAGGCTTTGTCCGAGAAATTATTGCATGAGATCACGGCTATCGTCGCCGGAACCGTCGATGCTGAGACGCGCGCCGAGCAACTCGAGCGCCTGATTTTGGACGCCTACAAAAAAGAGCCGCCGTGGCAGCGCCTGATCGCGACAATGGCGGCGCATGCTCAAAAAGAATATCCGGCGGACTCTTACGCTTACGTTTCGGGCGGCGAGCGGCGCGACTGGCTTTTCTCCATACCCTTCGCGCATGCGCGCGAGATGCCCCATCTCTTCCTCTTTAAAAACGGAGCGACGTTTTGCAGGCAGCCCCTGAAATCCGGCGAAAGCGTTTTGCATGTTTCGGACCTTATCAACAATGCGGCGAGCTTTTTCGAGCTATGGGCCCCCATTTTGACGAAGGCGAAGCTGAAGTGTTGCGGAAATTTATGCGTCAACGTGCGCGGCGACAACGGACTGAAGCGCCTGCATGACGCGGGGCAGAAGGTCGTATCGCTCATGACCATCGATACCGAGTTCTTCCGCCGCCTGCACGCGGCCGACCTGATTTCGCGCGAGACGTTTGAGGAAATCGCGGTTTTCTTTTCGTCGTCGCAGGACTGGGCGTCGAAATACCTGATCGGGCGGCCTGAATTGTTCAACGCGGAGAACTGCGACGCGAAATCTTTCGAGCGCCTGAAGTTCTTTATAGAAAAAGACCCGTGGAAGATGCGGTCCGGACACGAAAAATTTTTCGCGGATATGCAAAAAGAAATCGCTAAGCGCACTTCTCGGCAATAGCCCAGAAGCCTTCGGCATTCAGGCTCGCGCTGCCCACGAGGACGCCGTCCACTTCGTTTTCGTTCAGGAAGTTTTCGGCATTCGAGGGCGTGACCGAACCGCCGTAAAGAACGGGAACCGTTTCGCCGATCTCGCCCAGAACTTTGCGGATGAGCTTATGCACCGTGACGACGTCCTGCGGCGAGGGCTGTTGGCCCGTACCTATGGCCCAGACGGGTTCGTACGCGATGATGAGGCCCGACGTCTTGACGTTTTTGGGCAGGGAGCCGCGGATTTGCTTTTCGATAATGTCGTTGGTAGACCCGGCCTGAAGCTCTTCGGCCGTTTCGCCGACGCAGACAATGGTCGTCAGTCCAGCGACTTGGGCGGCTTCGACCTTCTTGGCAATCAGCTCGGATGGCTCGCCGTGGCCGTGGCGGCGCTCGGAATGCCCTAAAATGATATACCTGCACCCCAGATCGACGAACATTGCCGCGCTCAGGTCGCCGGTATAGGCTCCGTGCGTCGCCGTGTGGCAATCCTGGCCTCCCAGCATGACGGGGGTTCCCTGAATCGCCTCGCCGATGGCCCACGTCAGCGTCGCCGGAGGGCATAAGACGACATCGAAACTTAGCGGCTTTGCGGCCTCGGCAAGGTTGGCGATGTCTCGCGCCAAGACAAGCCCTGACGTTAACCGCCCGTACATTTTCCAGTTTGCGACCGCTAAGCGACGTCTTTTTGACATTTTGGCCTCGCCGGGATAGTTGCTTCAAGGGGACCTTACCTCTATCATATCCTGCGATACGTTAAAGAGCAAAGTGCGGCTGAAAGGGACGATTATGCTTCAATCTATTCGAGATATAGCTCATTCGTGGGTCGTTAAGGCCCTTATGCTGTTTCTCATCATAAGCTTTAGCGTTTGGGGCATCGGCGATATCTTTCGCGGCAATACGCTCAAAAAAGCCGTCGCTAAAGTCGGCGGCGTTGAAATTTCGGTCATGTACCTCAACCAAGCCTTCGATAAGGCGCTCGTTCAGATCAAGCAAAAGCTCGATCCCAATATGACCTCTCAACAGGCGCGGCAAGCCGGGCTTTTGGATCAAACGCTGGAAAGAGAAATTACGCGCCAGCTCCTCGATATGGATATCAAGCGTCAGGGGATCAACATCGGCCCCGAGGTCGTTTTGGATATTCTGGCTCGCGAACCGCAGTTTCGTACCGAAGACGGAAAATTCAATAAACAGCTTTTTGTCCGCTTTTTGGATCAGCAACGCATAAGCGAAGCCCAATTTATAGCTCAAGGCCAGCAGGACATCGCGCGCCAGGTCTTATCGGACGCTATCGACGGCAACGCGATTGTTTCTCAAACGATGATCGATGCTCTTTACAAAGCCCGGGCTCAAAAGCGCATTTTGGACGTCGTGACGATTGAGCCGTCCAAGCTTGGCGGCATTGCCGCTCCAAGCGACGCCGCGTTGCAAAAATTCTACGACGACAACAAGTCCATGTTTACGGCGCCCGAATATCGCAGCTTTACGGTGGCGGTTTTAGCGGCGGATGCGTTAGCCGAAGACATCGCCGTTTCCGACGCCGACCTGAAGAAAGCCTATGACGCCCGACGCGACGAACTGGCAAGCCCCGAACAACGCGATTTCGTCCAAGTCGTTTTGCAGAACGAAGAAAAAGCCAAGCAATTGGCGGTATCGGCTCGCGCGTCAAAGAACCTGTCTTCGGCGGCGGCCTCTATGAAAGAAAACGCCGTTCCGCTCAACGGCATGGAAAGCAATAAATTAATGCCCGCGCTGTCGAAAGCCGCTTTTGCCTTGCGCGAAGGCGACGTAAGCGATCCGGTCAAGACGCAGCTCGGCTGGCATGTCGTGCAGTTGAAGAAGATCATCCAGGCCGCCGCCCCCGACTTCGACAAGGTGAAAAACAAACTGCGCGAGGAATTGCGCCGCGAGCAGGCAATCGAATCCGCGACCCGCGCCGTGAACGCGCTGGACGATAAGCTGGCGGCGGGTACCGCGCTCGAAGATATTGCCGAAGGATTGAAACTGCGGCTGACGAAAGTCCCGTCTGTCGATGCCAAGGGGCTAAAGCCCGACGGCAAGCCTGCTTCGGCGTTTCCATACAAGGAAACGGCTCTGGCTTTGGCCTTCGGGCAGGATGCGGGCGAGACGAGCCCCGTCGAAGACGACAGATCCGGAAATTATTACGTTGTTCGCACCGACGGCCTGACGCCGTCCGGCGTTCGTCCGTTCGCGGAGGTGAAAAGTCAGGTCGCCGCCGCATGGAAGGCTAGCGAACAAAAACAAAAAGCCGAAGTCATGGCCGAAAAAATCGCCAAGGGCTTAAGCTCGGGCGCCGCGCTTTCTTCGTTCGACGGAGGAGACGGGGTCAGCGTGCGGGCGTCGGAGCCGTTATCCCTTTTGGGCGACGCGGACGACAGACTTCCGGAGGCCCTTATGAAACGCGCCTTTAAAATCGAAAAAGGGCAGGCAATCACCGAAAGCGCGGGAGACAAGTTATTCGTCGCCCGCCTTGCCCGGATCATCGACGTTGATGGCGCGAAAGAAGATATCGTTCGCAAGAGCCTGATTGCGAAAGAGATCAAAAAAAGCATGACGGGCGAACTTGACGAACAATACCTGCAGCATTTGCGCACGGTGTTCCCCGTCAAAGTCAACGAAGGGCTTTTGAACAGCCTGCGGCAGCGGGATAACTAAACCTATTTATTTCCACTCGATCAGCTTGTTCAGCGGCACAAGCTCGATTCCGCGCGACGGCGCTTCGGCGGCCCATGCCGCCAAAACGTCCATTGTCGATGCGTGCGGATGCCCGATTGCCACGGCGAACCCGTTGCGCCGAGCGATATATTCCGTCGCTTCGAGTTGTTTGCGGATGGCTTCGGGCGACGGATCGTCGTCGAGAAATACGTCGCGCTTGAGCGACGGAAGGCCTTTTTGCCTTGCGACTTTAAGCGCGACGGATTGCGTGCTTGTGCGCGAGTCCAGGAAAAACAGGCGGCGCTCCAAAAGGTCGTCGACGACCATCTCCATGCCGTCTCTGTAGGCCGTGAACTTGCTGCCCATGTGGTTGTTGACGCCGTCGTAGCCGGTCAGGTTCGACAATGCCGTATCGAGGCGCTGGCGAAGCTCGGGCAGGGGCAGATCGACCAGAAGCGCGCCGCGCCCCGGGTTGTCGCGGCCCATCGGCTCCATCGGCATGTGAAGAAGAATTTCATGGCCCCGCTCACGCGCCTCCTTGGCTTGCTCGCGCGCGCGAACGGCATAAGGCAAAAACGAAAGCGTAATTGCGGGAGGTAAATCGATGGCTTTTTCGCTGCTCTTCAACTCAGGCCCCAAATCGTCGATGACGACGGCTATCTTAACTGCCGCGCCTGGCGCAGGGGGCTTTAAGGGAATTTCGGGGATGACCGGCACAAGAACCGCGCCGTTCTGGGACTGCGCGGGCGGAGGCATCTGCTCTTCGCCGCCCAACGGCGGAACGGGAGACGGAGTTTCGGCTTCTTCCGGCGGGGGAAACGTAAGGTCGAAAAGCGGCGGCGGCTGGACTTTGACGGTGATCGAGGGCGGCGGCGGTCTATGCGCGGGCGGAACAAAAACGATCCATAAAGCGCAAGACAAAAAAATAAGCCAGAACGCGGCCTTCAGCTTCTTCGATAGGGATTTTTTCATATTAACTTGGAGCTATCGGAATGGCTGTTGGCGATGGAGAACCAAGAACTTCTTCGGCGACGGACTTCTTCGACGTTCCGGCAGAAGGGGCGGGCGTCGCAAGGCTGTTTTCGACCGTCATCTGGTTCAGGTCGCCGCTTCTTCCGAAGAGCGTGAGCCCAAGCGCGGCGGCATCGCCCTGCGTCGCGTCGAGGACTTGGTCGGAGACTTGCGGAAGGGCTTCCTTAATTTCAGTAATGGCTCCCGCGGGAACGGCCGTTGCCGAAACGGCGGAGACCGGAGCTGCCGCCGTATCGTGCGATGCAATTCCGATCACGGCGCCTGCGGCCACAATATTCATAAGATGGCGTGTATTTTCTTCGTTCGCTTCGACTTTTTTCTTGTCCTCGGGATCGGACGGCATTCCGAGGGTTTCTCTCCCGTGTTCGCGGATGCCTGGTTTGTCCGAGGATAATTCGTTGATAGCTCCTTGAAGAGCTTGCGTGTCGTTGGAAAACTTCCGGATAATTTCATCCGCAAATTGGGGGCTCACGTTGTTCCTGCGCAAAACCGCGTAGGCGTCGTCAACGATCTTTTTCTGATGGTTTATGAAATCAATAGCCGCGTCGGCCTGAGGCGAAAGCTTTGTCTGTGCCGGGGAGAAAGAGCCGTTCTCGGTAGCCGGGCCGCGGAGCGCTTCGGGAAGAGGGGAGATGCCAAGCTCTCTCGCGGCAGTCTCGGCCTTCATTCTCCTATATTCGTCGGGCGTGACTTGGTTGCTTTTCATGGCTCCATTATACAAGAATGCGCATTAATTGTGGGTAAATTTTACTTTCATTTCCGTTATTTCGATAACATGCCCCAAAACTGGACAACCCCTTAAAAATATTGTTTAAAAGCAGGGGTTAATCATTTCCGATAAAACAGTCGCGTTAATAATGTCCGACACTTTATCCGGCGCAGCGATGCGCTTTTTTACTAAAGACGACATGACTTCCGCCGCAGACCGCAGCGTCGAAGCTCTGATGCGCTGCCAGAGGCCGGACGGGCATTTTGTGTTCGAGCTCGAAGCCGACGCGACAATCCCGGCCGAGTACATTCTGCTCGACCATTTTCTCGGCACGGTCAATCAACCTCTGCACGACCGGATGGCCGTCTATTTGCGGAGCATCCAGGAGGCTCACGGCGGATGGCCGCTGTTCCATCGCGGCGATCTCAACGTCAGCGCGAGCGTTAAGGCTTATTTTGCCCTCAAATGCGCCGGAGATTCCATCGATGCGCCGCACATGGTTCGCGCGCGAGAGGCGATTTTAGGCGCGGGCGGCGCGGAAAAAAGCAACGTCTTTGCGCGCATCCAACTGGCGCTTTTCGGCGCTATTCCGTGGCGGGCCGTCCCTGTGATGCCGGTCGAGATCATGATTTTGCCTGCGTGGTTTCCGTTTCATCTCAGCAAGGTCTCGTACTGGTCGCGCACGGTCATCGTTCCTTTGCTCGTTTTGATGGCCAAGAAACCTTTGGCCAAAAATCCGAAGAACGTTCATGTCGACGAGCTTTTTATAACGCCGCCGCATGGCGTGAAAAAATGGGCCGTCAGCGTCACGAAATCGCCGTTGGTTCCGGCGTTTGAGGTTCTCGACAAAATTCTCCGCTTCTTCGAGCCCTATATGCCGAAAAAACTGCGCCAAAAAGCCATCGACAAAGCCGGCCTCGGCGCGATTTATCCGGCGATGGCCAACTCTTTGATGATGTTCGATTGCCTCGGCTATGCGCCCGATCATCCGAATTGCGCGATTGCGCGTAAGGCCATCGATAAAATGGTCGTCGATGGCTCCGAGCGCGCTTATTGCCAGCCGTGCTTGTCGCCCGTTTGGGATACGGCTCTTTCGGCTCATGCTTTAATGGAAGCGGGCGCTTCGGACGAGGCGATCGGAAAAGCCTGCGATTGGCTAAAAGACCGGCAGGTCTTGGATGTCCTCGGCGACTGGGCCTTCTGGCGGCCCCATGTGCGGCCGGGCGGATGGGCTTTCCAGTACAATAACGCCTATTATCCCGACCTCGACGATACCGCCGTCGTCGTCATGGCGCTCGACCGCTTCGATCGCGTCAAATACCGCGACGCCATCGAAAGAGGGGCCGAGTGGGTCTTGGGCCTTCAGTCGAAAAACGGCGGATGGGGCGCCTTCGACGCCGACAATACTTACTACTACCTCAACCATATCCCGTTCGCCGATCACGGCGCGCTGCTCGATCCGCCGAGCGCCGACGTCTCGGCCCGGTGCCTGAGCATGCTGGCCCAGCTCGGCTACAAAAAAGATCATCCTCAAGTGGCGGCGGCCGTCGGCTATCTTCGCCGCGAGCAGGAGAAGGAAGGCTGCTGGTTTGGCCGTTGGGGAACGAATTACATCTACGGCACATGGTCTGTCTTGTGCGCGTTGAACGCCATCGGCGTCGATCCGCAAGACCCTATGATGCGCCGCGCGGCTTCGTGGCTTATGTCCAAGCAGCACGCGGACGGCGGCTGGGGCGAGGACGGCGCGACCTATTGGAAAGATAAGCCGAAAGGCGAATGCGCCGTCAGCACGCCCTCGCAGACGGCATGGGCCTTGATCGCCCTTATGGCGGCGGGCGGGGTCGATAGCGAGGCCGTGGCCAAAGGCGTCGCGTGGCTTGTCAAAAATCAGAGACCCGACGGAACGTGGGACGAGGATTATTTTACGGCCGTCGGATTCCCGCGCGTATTCTATCTGCGCTATCACGGCTATAAATCTTTCTTCCCCGAATGGGCCTTGGCGCGCTATCGTTCGCTGCACTCGGGCAATGCGGCGCCTGCACTCTATGGAATGTGAGATATGCTTGGAATTCTTTGCGGCCTGAGATCTGAAAAAGCGATTGCCGGAAAAGTCAAAGGCGCCATTGTCGCCTGCGCGGCCGCGCGGCCCCATAAAGCCCGCGAGCTGACGCGCGAGCTTGTGGCCATGGGCGCGACCAAATTAATGAGCTTCGGCATTTCGGGGTCTTTGGATTCGTCGGTCAACCTCGGCGATATTTTTATCGGTACGCGCGTGGCTTCGGCAAAAGGGCAGTGGGTTTGCGACGAAGCCTGGGGCCGCGAATTGGCGAAGAAAATACCCCATGCCAAGCTCGGCGGCGTTTACGGCTCCGAAGTCCTTGTGCCGACTATCGAAGAAAAAGACGCCCTCTATCACAGCACGGGCTGCGCTATCGTCGATATGGAAAGCCAATGCGTCGCCGAGGTTGCGACCGAGGCAAAGTTGCCGTTCTCCGTCGTCCGGGCGGTTTGCGACGACTCCGTCATGAACGTGCCGCCGTTCGTCATGGCGGCCATTGCGGAGGACGGAAGCACCAATGCGCTGAAGGCCATCGCGCACCTTCTCCTGCATCCCGCGCAGACGTCCGATCTCTTCAACGTCATGGGCGGAACGCTCAAGGCGCTACGCGCCTTGAGCGGAATTAAGAATGCGCTAGAGGCTTCTTGAAACCAGTCTATACGGCCGGCATGCGATGATGCCGCGACGTCGTCGCGACGGGCGTTATAGGGGTGGGCACTTTGGACGCTCGTAGTGTCGCACGAAGAGCGTTTGTAGAAACTTCAGCTAAGCTCAACGACTTTCTGACAGCCTTGCTATTGCCAAAAACGCTAAGCTGCGTGCCGTTGTTAAAGCTTATAACGGTCATTTCATCCTTTGGATTGAAACATGCGCTTCCTGCGGCGCATTTTTTAATATCAACAGTCTTTGGGTTGATAAAAACTCCGCCGTCTTTGGTTCTGAAATAGGCAAAACCAATTCGTTTTAAAACCGAGGCGAAGTCGTATTCTCTTCCGTCTTTTGTTATGCCGGGGAGCATGACGGTCTTTTTGTCGCCGTTAGTAGAAGTGGCGACAGCCGAATATTGCATCGGAAACGCATTGGTTCCGGCGTACGTAATCCGGCCGAATGATTGGATTTTGACAATGTTTTCAAAAAATTTTTCATCCGTATTGGTTTTATCAGAGGACTTGCGCATCGTTATTTCCTTAAATGGTTAAAATATTTTCTGGCGGCAGTATAAGGGATAACGACGAAAGTAATTAGCGCTTAATGAAAGCAATCAAGAATTGTTTTGTAAAATGATCGTCCGCAAATACTGAATTTACGGACGACGTCATGACGATCTTACAAAACTTTCCTAATCATGGAGGAAGGCACCGGATACGTCTTTTTATCTCCGCCGTTGAATATGACTAACGATCTTTCCGTTCTGAGAAAAAGAGACGGGCGCGCGGGTAAAACGTCCTCAATCTGGCTCGAATTAAAAGTGTAGGCGTCGCCCCACGGAGTTTTGACCGTAACGGGGTTTTGTCCGGCCTTTCTCATTTCGTCCAGTAAGTAATAAGGGGTGAGAACATTGCAGGACGCCTGACTCTTGTCGCATATAATTGCATCCAAGTCGGGACGGCCTTCGATTTCCACGAAGGCTTTCGAAACTTGCGCTCCCCTGACGCATGTTCTCGGTCCGATAACGCGGATCGAAGCCGGGTCCACGGGAACGGTGTCGAAGTTCGGATGTCCGGGCTTTCGAGAAAGGTTACCGCCCGTGCGCAACGGGTTGTACTTATTTCTGTAGTAAGAGGCCGGGTCCTGTTTTTTAATTTCCGGGGAACTGCTGATAACGCCCTTAAATCGTCTTAAAGAGATGCTTGCCATGGCAGACCTCCTTCGCGTTAAGAAAAAATGCGTATAAAAAATCCAAATTTTCTGAGGGCACTATAGAAAGCATGCGACGAAAGCAAAGATATTTATTTCGATTTTACGGCCTGTTTTTGCAAATATATGTTTATGTAAATAAGGGGGTTTATGATAAACTCCAAGTTTATGTCGTCCTGAAAACCGACGATCCGGGCACGCAGGTTTTCAATCCAAAAAATTACCGTTTTTTTGCCGGCGCGGCGGTGTTTTTCTTTGCAGGTTTTGGGCGTTTCGGCTTTTCGGTTTCCGAGGGAACGGATTCCGCCGGAGCCGCCGTAAAGAGAAAATCGAAGGGAACCGGACGGTTCATCGCGGCTTTAACCCCGTCGACGGATCCGAGAACCACATAGCTGATTTCGTTTAATTCCTTATTGAAGAGAATTTTCGTGCGCTCTTTGCCGTCCGGCCCCGCTTTTGCGGGCACGCAATCGACGACCAAGACCTTGTTGACCCAGAGCCTTCCTTCGTCGGACATAAGCTCGACAAGCTCGAATTCTTTGTTGCTCGGTAACTGGCTCGCGAGATTGTAATCAGCGCCGTCGAAAGCGAGGACTCTTCTCGGGTTCTCGACCAGATCCATATAGACATCGATCGTGTAGTAAACGCCGTCTTTGCTGGAGACTTCAGGCCCCAGCATGCGAATGATGCTGGGATCGGTCTTTACCGAAGCAGAAAGAGAGGGGAAATCCTTTTCGTCAGTGATAAAATCGACATAAGACATAATGCAAAATCCTTCCGAAAACAGAGGGCGCACATTTATATGGCGTCAGTTTATGCAAAGCATACCGGGAGAGATAGGGAAATATATGGTTAAGACGGCTTAGGCCTTATTCGCTTCGGCCTTGGCCTGCTGCATATGCGCGTCGAGCAGACTCAGCGTGTTCACGAGTTCCGCCAGAATTTCCGTCTGCTTGTCGATTTGAACCTGCAGGGCGTAGTCGGACGTCGTCTTTGCCTGAGGCTTGGCGCGCTCGACGGCGACGCGGCTTTCCATCTCGTTGATCTTGCCCGTCAGGGCTTCGACCATGCTGGCGCGCGACGCCTCGATCTGCGCCGACATCTGGAACCACTGGTCGAGGAACAACTGCTGGACTTCCGGCGGCAGCGCGGGCGGCGTTGCGGGCTTCGCGGCAAGGCACGTCTCGATCCCGGCCAGCTTGGCCGCGATTTCTTTCTGCGCGTTGGTTGAGGCGTCGCTTTGCTCTTTCATCTTTTCGATTTCCTCGCGCAGGGCCGCGCGCAAATCTCCCGGAAGCGCCGAAACAAAGACAGCAACGCGGCCTTCCATTTCGGTCAATTCGGCGATCTTGGAGCCGACATCCTCCGTCCCGGGTTGCGCCGCGCCTGCTTTTTGTTCGTCGAGCTTCGCTTGCAACGCCGCGAGGCCCGCCTTCATCTCATCGAGCCTTCCCCCAAGCTGCGCGACGGCGTCTTGCGGATTGGCGGCTTCCTCGCTTTGCTTGAGCTCTTCGATCTTGCCGTCCAGTCGGGCCAAGGCCTCTTGCGTGGCCGGGGAGGCCGCCGCTTGTTGTATCTCGTCAAGCTTGGCGCCGATCTGCTCGACGGCTTCTTGCGAAGCCTTGACCGAGATTTCTTGTTTTAAGGTTTCCGTTGTGCCCGTCTGAACGAGCTTCTGTTCGTCGATCTTCGTTTGCAGCGCGCCGAGCTGCTTGCCGATCTCTTCGAGGCGCATGCCCCAATCCTGCGCGGGGGCCATGTTGTTCCACTGGCTCTTGATGCTCTCGGTCGTCTCGCCCAGAACCTTGCCGCTCGCCTGCAACAGGTTGATCGCGCCGAACAGGCGTTCGCCCAGATCGCCCGCCGTCGTCGAGAGCTTGTCGAGCAGCTCTTTCGAACTTTCGATATTCGTCTTGAGCCCCATCTCGCTCGACATGAGCGATTGCAGCGTGTGCATGAGCTGCTTGCCGGTGATCTGGGTGATCTCCGAAAGTTTCTGGGCGCGGTCCTCGATGACCGGAACAAGGCGCGACAACTGGTCTGCCGTATGCGCGTGGGTGTTTTTGAGGCTCTCCGCGCCGCCCGCCATGCTTTGGATGGCCTGCATAATCTGCTTTTCGCCGTTATGCCCGTGCTGGAGGATGTTCTGCAAAACCGTTTCGACTTTCGCCGAAAGCTCGGAGACGGAATCCTTTT
>CAYUPD010000020.1:9702-13340 GCA_964446645.1 uncultured Rhodospirillaceae bacterium | reverse complement strand
CCGATCCGTCGATGGAAGAGATTCTTGCCTCCATCCGTAAAATTATTTCCGACGATAACCCTCCGGCCGAAGCTCCTAAGGCGGCTGAGCCTCCCGTTCCGCCTCAGGAAGAAGTCGTCGAATTAACTCAAATGATTCAAGAGGATGGTTCCGTAAAAGACGTCAATGCGCCCGAACAGGCTGCTGCACCTCCGCCTCCTCCGCCACCACCACCTCCTCCGCCGCCGCCTCCTCCTCCAAAGCCGGAGACGCCTCCGCCGCCTGTGGCTCCTGCGGAATCCTTGGTTTCGGAGCCTGTCGCCGATACGGCGGCCTCGACGCTTTCATCTTTGGCGAATACCATCGAGGTCGAGCGACTCGCCTCGGCGCCAAGTGGAGCGACATTCATGGGTAACGGTCATCGTACGTTGGAAGATATGGTCATCGAGCTGATGCGTCCGCTCCTGAAAGACTGGCTCGATAAAAATCTGGCTGGTACCGTCGAACGCCTCGTGCAAAAAGAAATCGACCGTATTTCCAAAAAAGCCTGATTGCTCTTAATGCAGCGTTTGGCTGCCGCGAAGGTTTTCCGTCTGCGCGTGGCTGAGCCTGTTCGATACGCTCGATATTTCCTGCTGTAATCTCAATCCCGCTTGCGCCAGCGTTTGTATCTGCTGCGCGCAGTTGTCCTGCTGCTTTTGCAGACGCGCGATGGATTCGCTTAGATGCTGCGCCGTCAGAATCTGCCTTCCCGCCGTTTCGCTTAACGACGCCAAGACGGTCTCGCGCAACCTCCGTAGCCATAACGTTGCCACGACGACAAACACCGCCGCCGATACGGCCACAGACCCTGCACATATAAGAATCCATTCCGAGGACATCTCGCGCTCCTTGTGGGGCGAGCTTACCAAGAAACAGGCGCCGAAGAAAGCTACCGCCTCTTCAAAAACGACCGAAAATCAGCGCTTTAAGTCATTGATTATCAATAAAGGCGCCTGGCCTCCTGCAAGCTTCGATCTGTAGACTTGGAGGCTTTCCATAATTCTTTGGACGTAGTTGCGCGTCTCGGAAACGGGTATCTGCTCGATCCAGTCGATGGGATCGACATCCGTGTCGCGCGGATCGCCGAATTCCTCGATCCACTCTTTAACCCGTTTCGGCCCGGCGTTATATCCCGCAAGCGCGAGAATGTACGAGCCGTCGAATTGCCCGATCTGCCGCGTTGCAAAAGCCGTTCCGATCTGAAGATTATAAAAAGGATTGTCCAGTTCTCCTTCTTTGTATCTGAGGCCGAGCCTCCGGCAAATTTCTCTGGCCGTGCGCGGCATCACCTGCATCAGGCCTCGCGCTCCGGCCGCGCTGGCTGCGTCCGGATTGAACATGCTCTCTTGCCGGATCAGCGCGTGAGTCAACGCCGGCTCGGGCTGCGCCGGTATATGCGCGCTGATGATGGGGAATCCTCCGTTCTGCACGAGGATATTCTTTTGATTGGCCGCCTTGACGGTCTGGATGCCAAGATCGGGGCGGCGAATCCGCGAGGCGACTTCAGTCAACATGATGAAATCTTCCCGCCGCGACGTAACTTCAAGCGCGGCACGGAAAAAAGCCGCAGCGCGGCGATCCTCGTCGATGGCGGAGAGGCGTTCAATAGCGCGGATGTGGTCTTGCGCAAAAAAAGAAGATCGGGATATTTCGGACGGCGGCGGGTCCGCGCGGGCGACTAAAACGGGAGACTCCTGAAGCCGCGCAAGCGCCAATTGTCCGTAATACGTCGTGCTGAATACGGCGGCGTCGCTATAAGCTTGCACGGCGGCGTCTTTTTGGCCCAAAGCTTCGTTGGCGCGTCCCATCCAGTAAGCGCCGCGCGCCCGCGAAATAGGCGTCGAGGCGTTGTCATAAAGATTTTGAAAATGGCGAAGCGCGTCGTCGGGTTTGTCCAAATAACGCAGCGCGAGCCAACCGCTTAAAAACTCGGCATGCACCAGCGATCGGGGCGTCGTTTGCCCGTGATGCGAGGCGAGGCGGTAGGCGAGGGTGTATTCGTGATCCTCAATGGCCCGCCGCGCCATGATATGCCGCTGCGCCCACCATGCTTCGGGATTCCCAAGATTGTCGGGCGCGTTCAGGAGAATTTCGTAGGCATCGTCGTTGTCGTTATTTTTGACGCATTGTTGCAGGCGCTGATACAAAATCCCCGCGTCGTTCTCGGCATCGGGGGGGAGACGCTCCTCGACGCTGTCGGGAATTTCTTTTTTGGACGCTACATAGATGCGCGCTTCGGCCAGCGCCTTGTCCGTTTCGCTCAGATGCGAAAACAGGCGGCGCGCCAGCGTTCTTTCGTTTTTCCAGAGCAGGCGATCCACGCGCGCCTTGATGTCCTCGGCGGACAACAAAGAACTGAAACGGGCGTAAAAATCGTCCTGCTCTTTTGCATTCAAGTTGCCCTCGATCCAACGCGCCCGAACGGCTTTTTGCGCGTTGTCGGCAAAGCCAAGGCGGTTCATCGCGTCGGCATACCGGTAAAATCCTTCGAGCGTGATCGGCGGATATTGCGAAAACCACGACACAATCTGGGGCAGGGGGAGATTGTCGGGCATTTTTTTCTCGGCTGCCGCCCGGATGCTCCTTAGGCCGGGCCACGCGGGGTTTTTCGATATGAAGGCGCTTATTCGGCCAAAGGAATAACCGCTCTCCGGCGCGGCCATCGCGTAGCCCTGAAGAACCTTGCTAAGAACGGTGTCGCTCCCGCGCTCGGCATAAGTTTCGACCAAGTTCAGCTTGCCTTTATCGAGGGCGTTAAAAGCCCGCCGATAATAGGCATCGGCGTTGTCGGCCGCATGAACAGGGAAGGCGGAGAGGACCAAACAGAAGAAAATGAAGGTTAAACGGAGCATTTCTAAAGGGTTCGTGAATCGGGATTGACTATCTGGATTAACAGATTCACCAATGGACGCCAACCCTTGCCTCGGGTAAATATTCTTTATGACCACGAAAGCCGAAGAACGCGCCAAAGCCCAAAAATATGTTTCGCTCAACCGACGGGCGAGGCACGACTATTTTATTGCCAATGTCGTCGAGGCGGGGCTCGTTTTGGCCGGGACGGAAGTGAAGTCCTTGCGCACGGGCCAAGCCAGCATACAAGAAGCCTTCGCCGTGCCAAAAAACGGGGCGATTTACCTGCTTAACGCCTATATCCCCGAATACAAGCAGGCGGGCGTTCATCTTCAGCACGAGACGCGGCGCGCGCGGAAGCTTCTTCTCCATAAACGGGAAGTCAACAAAATGCTCGGCGCGGTTAAAAAAGAGGGCATGTCGCTCGTGCCTCTCGGCATCTATTTCAATAAAAGAGGAATCGCCAAAGTCGAAATCGGCGTGGCCAAGGGCAAAAAGCTGCACGATAAGCGCGAGGCCATCAAAAAACGCGAGTGGAAACGCGATCAGGCAAGAGTTATGCGGGCGAGAGGCTAATGCTTCACCACTTCTTCCGCGTTTCCGCCGCTCTTTGAGGGCGCGGGCGGGTTTTCCGCGTTCTCGTCCCATTCAATAGGAACGATAGGCCGCGTCAGCGCGTGCTTCAGCACATCGTCTACGGTGTTCATGAGAAGGATGCTCATGCCCTTCTTGACGTTGTCCGGAATTTCGCTCAGGTCCTTCTCGTT
>CAYUPD010000020.1:7899-9692 GCA_964446645.1 uncultured Rhodospirillaceae bacterium | reverse complement strand
ATGAGAACCGTTCCGATCCCGCCGCGCAGAGCCGCGAGCAGCTTTTCTTTCAATCCGCCGATGGGCAGAACGCGCCCGCGCAGCGTAATTTCGCCCGTCATCGCCACGTCTTTGCGCACAGGGATTCCCGTCAGCACCGACACGATGGAGGTGACCATCGCGACGCCCGCCGACGGCCCGTCCTTGGGCGTCGCGCCTTCCGGAACGTGGACGTGGATATCGCGCTTGTCGAGCAGGGTCGGCTTGACCCCAAACGCAATCGCACGGGCTTTGACGTAGCTTTCTGCCGCCTGCACGGATTCCTTCATCACGTCGCCGAGCTTGCCGGTCGTCGTGACTTTGCCTTTGCCGGGCATGCTCACGGCTTCAATGGTCAGCAATTCTCCGCCGACTTCCGTCCACGCCAAGCCCGTCGTGACGCCGACGAGGTCTTCAGACTCGACCTCGCCGAACCTGAAGCGTTTGACTCCTGAATACTTTTCGAGATTCCTCCGCGTCACATGCACGGACTTCATCTTGCCCGAGACGATTTCTTTCAGAGACTTTCGCGCAAGATTGGCGATCTCTCGCTCAAGATTGCGCACGCCAGCTTCGCGCGTGTAGTAGCGGATCAGGTCGCGCAGAGCGTCCTCGGACATCGAAAATTCGCCCTTCTTAAATCCGTGATCCTTCTGAATCTTCGGCATAAGGTGGTGGGTCGCGATTTCGATCTTCTCGTCCTCGGTGTATCCCGAAAGACGGATGATCTCCATGCGGTCGAGCAGGGGCTGCGGCATCCGCATCGTGTTTGCCGTGCAGACGAACATAACGTCGGACAGGTCGTAATCGACCTCGAGATAATGGTCGCTGAACAGGTGGTTTTGTTCGGGGTCGAGCACCTCAAGAAGGGCCGATGCCGGATCGCCGCGCCAGTCCGCGCCGAGCTTGTCAATCTCATCGAGCAAAAACAACGGGTTGGACGATTTCCCCTTTTTCATGCCCTGAACGATCTTGCCCGGCATTGAGCCGATATACGTGCGGCGATGACCCCGGATTTCGGCTTCGTCGCGTACGCCGCCCAGAGACATGCGTACGAAATTGCGGCCCGTCGCGCGGGCGATGGACTTGCCGAGCGACGTTTTGCCGACGCCCGGAGGGCCGACGAGGCACAAAATCGGCCCCTTGATCTTGCTTTGGCGCTGCTGGACCGCGAGGTATTCCAGAATGCGCTCTTTGACTTTCTCGAGCCCATAGTGATCCTCGTTGAGGATTTTCTCGGCTCCCTTGAGGTCGCGGCGTACGCGCGTGCGATCCTGCCACGGAATCCCCAAGACCCAGTCGAGGTAATTCCGCACGACCGTGGATTCCGCCGACATCGGGCTCATGCTCTTGAGCTTCTTAAGCTCGGATTCGCACTTCTCGCGCGCTTCCTTGCTCAGCTTCTTCTCTCCGATCTGCTTTTGGTATTCGTCGATTTCGTTCTTGCCGTCCTCGCCTTCGCCCAGCTCTTTCTGAATGGCCTTCATCTGCTCGTTCAGATAATAATCACGCTGGGTCTTCTCCATCTGCTTCTTGACGCGCGTGCGTATCTTTTTCTCGACTTGCAGCACGTCGATCTCGCCTTCCATGTGGCTGAAAATCTTCTCCAGCCGCCCGTTGACCGAAGCGATCTCAAGCAGGGCCTGCTTCTCGGGAATCTTAAGGGCCAGATGCGCCGAGATCGTATCGGCCAGCTTCGCCGGTTCGTCGATCTGGTTGACGGTCACGAGGACTTCGGGCGTAATCTTCTTGTTGAGCCGGATGTATTGATCGAA
>CAYUPD010000020.1:0-7876 GCA_964446645.1 uncultured Rhodospirillaceae bacterium | reverse complement strand
CGCCATCGCATCGACCTCGTTGCGGTCGCCGATAAAATCCTCAATCGGCTCGGCAAACGCCTGATAAAAATCGGGATTCTGCGCAAACTTCGAGACCTTGGCCCGGTGCATTCCTTCGACCAGAACCTTCACGGTTCCGTCCGGCAGTTTCAGTAGCTGCAAAATCACCCCGACCGTGCCCACGGCATACAAATCATCGGGTTGGGGGTCTTCTTGCGTTGGCGTCTTTTGGGTGAGCATCAGGATATGTTTATCCTCTTGCATCACGTCTTCGAGCGCGCGCACGGACTTCTCGCGTCCCACAAAAAGGGGCACGACCATGTGCGGGAAAACGACGATGTCGCGCAACGGCAAAACGGGATAAAGAGCGCCGCCTGCGGGAGGTGTATCCATGGGGATGCCTTTCCAAATTACACTACGAATGACCATGCCAATATGGGCACGCAAAGTGACCATATCAAGGCATTGAAAACAAGGTTAAGCAGGTATTTGTGAATATATCGTATGTGGAAAGACCCGCGTGTGTGTTCGCAGGTATGGTGAAGAAAAGCGGCTAAGTGCTTTAAACGTCTACATCCCGCGCGAAACGGGCGTTCTCCTGAATAAACTGAAAGCGCAACTCGGCTTTGCGGCCCATCAGGCTTTCCACGAGCGTCTCGGTTTCCTTGATTTCTTCCTTGCTGTCCTCGCCGCCTTTCGCGATCACGACCCTCAAAAGAGACCGCGTTGCGGGGTTCATCGTCGTCTCGCGCAATTGCGACGGCATCATTTCGCCAAGGCCTTTGAAGCGGCTAATCTCGATCTTGCCGCGATTGTTGAAGGCCGTGTTTAAAAGCTCGTCTTTATGCTCATCGTTCCGCGCGTAGCAGGTCGTGTTGCCTTGCGACAGACGATACAAAGGCGGCTGCGCCAGATAGACCCGGCCCGCCGATATCAGTCCCGGCATTTCGCGGTAGAAAAACGTCATCAACAGCGACGCGATATGCGCGCCGTCCACGTCGGCGTCCGTCATGATGATAATGCGGTCGTAACGCAGCTTGTCGAGGTTGAACTCCGAGCCGATGCCGCAACCCAAAGCCTGCGCCAAATCCTGCAATTCCTGATTGGCGCGCAGCTTATCGACCGAAGCGCTCGCGACGTTCAGGATTTTGCCGCGTAGGGGCAAAATCGCCTGCGTCTCGCGCTGACGCGCCTGCTTGGCCGAGCCTCCGGCGGAGTCGCCTTCGACGAGGAAAATTTCCGTATCCAACGCGCTGCTTTGCGAGCAGTCCGCCAGTTTTCCCGGCAGGCGCAGTTTTCGCGTCGCCGACTTGCGCGCCATTTCCCTCGCTTGCGAGGCGCGCTGCCGCTCCTCGGCCCTGAAAATCAACTGATCGAGCAGCGTCTTGCTGCTCATTGCGTCGCCCACCAGCCAGTGATCCATGTGATCCTTGACCGTTTGATCGACGAGACGCAGCGCTTCGGCCGTCGCGAGCTTTTCTTTCGTTTGTCCCTGAAATTGCGGGTTTTTAATAAACAAGGACAAAAGAACGGCCGCGCTGCCGAAAGCTTCGTCGCCCGTGATCGCCGCAGCGCGCCGGTTGCCGATCAATTCGCCGTATGACCGCAATCCCCTCAAAAGCGCCGACCTCATGCCGCTTTCGTGCGTTCCGCCTTGCGAGGTATGCACCGTGTTGCAATAGGAATTGCAGAAACCTTCTCCATCGACGGGCCATGCCACGGCCCATTCGACGCTGCCCTGATTGTCGGGGAGATCCGCTGTACCGGCGAACATCTGCGGCGTGAGCGTTTCGCGGCCTTCCAAAGTGGAGGCCAGAAAGTCGGATAGCCCGCCGGGAAAATGCAAAACCGCCTCGGCGGGCGTCTTATCGTCGCCCTTGATGAGCGAGGGATCGCACGTCCATCGTATCTCGATGCCTCGAAACAGATAGGCCTTGGACCGCGCCATTTTAAACAAGGCGGCGGGCTTGTAATGGGCCTTCGAGCCGAAAATATCGAGGTCGGGACGAAAGGTTACCGTCGTGCCGCGCTTTGTCGTCGGCCCGGCTTTCTTGAGCTTTCCCTTCGGCGCGCCACGGCTGTAGCTTTGGACGTAAAGCTGCTTGTCGCGCGCGACTTCAACCGTCGTCTCCTCAGACAAGGCGTTGACGACCGAAATGCCGACGCCGTGCAGGCCTCCGGACGTTTCGTAGACCTTGTTCGAAAACTTTCCGCCCGAATGCAGCGTCGTCATGATGACTTCGAGCGCCGATTTGCCCGGAAACTTCGGGTGATTGTCTACAGGAATGCCGCGTCCGTTGTCGCTGATGCGGACTACGTTATTGGGTTTCAGTTCGATGTTGATTACCGACGCATAGCCCGCGACGGCTTCGTCCATCGCGTTGTCGAGCGTTTCGGCGACGAGATGATTCATCGCCGTTTCATCCGTCCCGCCGATATACATGCCCGGACGGCGGCGTACGGGCTCTAGCCCTTCGAGAACTTCGATATCGTTGGCGTTATAGGACTCGGCGCCTCTTTTTTTACTGAACAAATCGGCCATGGCTTATTCGTATACGCTCCCAATAAATACGCTCTGCGTATGTATCATGATTCGCGTTAAAATATATTATTCCGTTCCAAAAAGCCTGTCGCCCGCGTCGCCCAAGCCCGGAACGATATAGGCGTTCGCGTTAAGCTTTTCGTCCAGTGCCGCGCAATAAACGCGGATGGACGGGTATTTTGCGGCAAAGGCGCGAACGCCTTCGGGTGCTGCGACAAGCGCCATGATGCTTATCTTTTCAGGCAAAACGCCGTGGCGGAGGAGGACATCGCAAACATGGATAAGAGAGTTTCCGGTGGCCAGCATCGGATCGACGATATAGAAGTTCTGCCCGACGTTTTTGGGAAGCCGGACGAGATATTCGATCGGCTTCTTTGTCTCGTGGTCGCGATAGACGCCTATGTGGCCGACCTGCGCCGACGGCATAAGATCGAGCAATCCGTCCGCCATGCCGAGCCCCGCGCGCAAAACCGGCACGATGCAGGGCGTCGGCGCGTCGAGCGTCGGGGCCTCCATCTCCGCGATGGGCGTGCGGATGCGCCGCGACGACATCGGCAAATCGCGCGATATCTCATAGCCGATCAAAAGGGATATCTCGCGTAAAAGCCTGCGAAACCCGAGCGCCTCGCACGACGTTTCGCGCATTTGCGTCAGCTTGTGCCGGATGAGGGGGTGATCGACGCAGAAAAAACTTGGAAACTCCTTATAACTTTTCATTTTTACCCCTTATTTATGATCCGCGCCGACGGCGTCGTTAACGGACGAAAAGCCGTCGCGCTTGAGCAGGGCCGCCAATTCGTCCGCAATGCGCGATAAAATTGAAGGTCCCTCGAAAACCATGCCCGTCAGAACCTGCACCAGCGTCGCGCCCGCGCGGATTTTGGCGTAGGCGTCCGCGCCCGTAAAAACGCCGCCGCATCCGATAATGGGCAGCTTGCCTTGGGTTAAGGCGTACATCTTGCCGATAAGCTTTGTCGACATGTCCGAAAGAGGCTTGCCTGAAAGGCCGCCTGTTTCCTTTATGTAATCGGAAGGGAGCGCCTCGGGGCGCGACGTCGTCGTGTTGCTGACGATCAGGCCGTCAATGCCCGAAGATAAAGACACTTCGGCAATGTCGGCTAATTGGGCGTCGCCCATGTCCGGCGCGATTTTCAGAAAAATAGGCGTCTTGCTGCCGATCTTTGCGCGCGCCGCGAGCGTCTGCCCCAGAATATCCTTCAGGGATTCTTTTTCCTGCAAATTCCTCAATCCCGGCGTATTGGGCGATGACACATTGATCGTCAAAAAGTCGCATAGCGACGCAAAAACCAGAACGCCTTTGACGTAATCCTCGACGGCGTTCTCCGTGTTTTTGTTCTTGCCCAGATTGATGCCGATGCAGCGGCGCGGGGATTTCCCTTTCTTGGCGTAATACGCTTTCATTCGCTTCTCAAAAACATCCGCGCCGACGCTGTTAAACCCATACCGGTTAATGATCGAGCGCGAAGGGGCATCGCGGAACATGCGCGGGCGAGGATTTCCCGGCTGGGGCAGGGGCGTAACGCCTCCCAATTCGATCGACGAAAAGCCAAGCTCGAAAAGTTGGGGGATTATTTCGGCATGCTTGTCGAAACCCGCCGCGAGGCCCAAAGGATGCTCGAAAGCCATGTTTCCCATCGTCGTGCGCAAGACAGGATCGGCCCGAAGCTTTTTGACGGGGCACAAACGCCATTTAAGACTCAAGATAGCAAGCTTGTGCGCGGTCTCCGGATCGAAAAGAAAAACAAACGGACGCATCAACGGATATATGTCGAAAGGAAGATAAATCATAAAAAAACTCCTAAAAACCCGCTCCTAGAAAAAAGGCGTCTGCCGGATGACAGACGCCTTTTTAAACATCCTTGCGCAATTAACGCTTCAGAGGTTCCGGCAAGGCCGGCGGCACGCTCGTCTTGACGGCGGGCGCTGCGGCTTTGTTAGGCGCGGGCGCTGCCGTGTCGGCCGGAGGCGCCAGCGGGTTCTTCTCGTCTTCGAAGTTGACCCCGGCCTTCTTCAAGTCGCTGATGATCGTTTTGGCGTTCTTGTCGCCTTTGTCGGCAAGCGCCATCACGCCCTTGATCAAGGCGGTCAGCTGGGACCGGACTTTCTCAACCTGCTCCAGCGTCTTGCTTTGCTCGGTGTATGCCGTTTGAAGCGCGGCGCGATCCGAGATCAGCATCGTCGTCTGGAAAAGAAGGAAACCCGCAAACGCGGCGGACAGAAGAAACACGGGCATCAAAAGCCGTGAGGGGGTGTAGTTGTCTAACATAGGGCTCTCTCCTTAATTCTTGGTCTTGGCGGCGGCGTCTTCACCGTTCAGGGTGATGCCTTGTTCCGTCAAAACGTTGCGCAACTGGCTGTTGTCGAACTTCAGCGAAAACTCGGCAATCTGCCGAACCAGCGCCTGATTCAACTGAGACAGCGCCTGTCCCGTCGCAATGTCGGATTGGCGCTTCGAAAGGTCGCTCTGCAGGGAGCGGTTCGAGTTGGCGAGCGAGATGTTCACTACCAACAGGACGACGGCGACGATGCTGCAAAACACCGAGGCCTGATAGGCGATTTTTTCTTTCATAGCTTCTTTCTCTCTGGTTTCGGGTAGGAAAACAAGATCAACAACGAGGTCTCGACGCTATCATGCGCGATTTCGATTCGCAAGGCAAGTCAAGGGCCTACTAACTATTTGTTTTAAGCTACTTTAAGTAGTCGCGCGCCAGTATTTCCGCAATTTGAACGGCGTTGAGCGCCGCGCCTTTGCGCAGATTGTCGGCGACGACCCATAGATTGAGGCCGTTGTCTACGGACGCATCCTTGCGAATGCGGCTCACGAACACATTGTCTTCGCCCGTGCATTCGACGGGCGTGACGAATGCCGCTTCCTCGGGACGGTCGATCACGGTGATGCCTTTGGTTTTTTTCAGCGCGGCGCGCGCTTCTTGAGGCGTGACCGGCTTTTCGAACTCGACGTTAACGGCCTCGGCGTGGCAGATAAAGACCGGCACGCGGACGCACGTTGCCGACACCTTAATCTTCGGGTCCAGAATCTTTTGCGTCTCGACGACCATCTTCCATTCTTCTTTCGTCGAGGCGTCCTCCTTAAAAACATCGATATGAGGGATGACGTTGAAAGCAATTTGCTTGTCGAAGACCTCTTTTACGATCTCGTCGTTGACAAATATGGCCCGCGACTGCGCGAAAAGTTCGTCCATGGCTTCCTTACCCGCGCCCGAAACCGATTGATACGTCGCGACGACAATGCGCCTGATCGGGGCGATATCGTGCAGGGGCTTCAACGCGACGACCATCTGGATGGTCGAGCAGTTCGGGTTGGCGATGATGTTGCGTTTCGTATATCCGGCGATCGCTTCCGGATTGACCTCGGGAACGACGAGGGGGACGTCCTTATCCATGCGAAACTGGGACGTGTTATCGATAACGACGCATCCGGCCTCGGCCGCACGCGGCGCGAACGCTTCGGACACTTTGGCTCCGGCCGAGGACAGGCAAATATCGACGCCTCTAAAATCAAAATCGTCAAGCGCGCGGACTTTCAAAATAGCGTCTTCGCCGAAACTGACGTCGCGGCCTTCGGAGCCTTTCGACGCCAACGCGATAACCTCGGAGACCGGAAACTTCCTTTGCGCCAGCGTTTGCAGCATTTCATGTCCGACCGCGCCCGTGGCGCCGACGACGGCGACTTTATATTTTTTCATATTTGATTCCTGTCCTTAATTGAGCCATCATCCCTTTTAGCACGAAGAATGAGTCAAAACACCTTGTTTATGATACCATTTCCGCGATTTTCATTTTGAAGGTTTTTGAAGAATGCCCGATTTTAAAATTAAGAAAGTTGCTGTTATCGGCTCCGGTGTCATGGGGAGCCAGATCGCGGCGCATGTGACGAACGCCGGCGTGCCCGTGTTTCTGCTCGACGTTGTGCCCAAAGACGCCGCAAACCGCAGTGCTCTGGCGAAAGGCGCTCTCGAAAGGATGCAAAAAGCCAAACCGTCTCCGTTCATGCATCCTTCGAATCCGGAACTGATAACGTGCGGAAATCTCGAAGACGACTTAGATAAGCTTAAAGATGCCGATTGGATCGTCGAAGCGGTCGTCGAGGTCCCGCAAATTAAATCCGCGCTGTACAGAAAGATAGATGACGTTCGAAAAGAAGGCTCGATCATATCGTCCAGCACGTCCACCATTCCGATCCGGAACCTCATCGAAGGCCAATCCGATAAATTCGCCCGCGATTTTATGATCGCGCATTTTTTCAATCCTCCGCGTACGGTGCGCTTGCTCGAACTTGTCGTGGGTGAAAAAACGTCGCCTGCTGCGGCACAGGCTGTCGAGGATTTTTGCGACCGCGCGCTGGGCAAAGGCGTCGTCCGCTCTAAAGATACGCCCGGATTTATAGCCAACAGGTTGGGCGCGTTCTTCCTTCAATCCGGCGTCAACGCCGCGTTCGATCTCGGATTGTCGGTCGAGGAGGCGGATGCCGTTTTTGGGGCGTCCGTGGGAATGCCCAAGATGGGCATTTTCGGCCTGTACGACTTCATCGGCCTCGATGTCTTGGAGCAGATTGCCGAAAACCTGTTATCGACTCTTTCGCCGGGCGACCCGTTTTGTACGGCCGACGTGGCACGCCCCCTTATCGAGAAAATGATTGCGGAGGGTTCTACAGGGCGCAGGGCGAAGGGGGGCTTTTACCGCGTTCGGGAAACAGGGTCGGGCAAAACTGTCGACGTGCTTGATTTAAAGACGGGCGATTACAAAGAATTCAGAAAAACGAAAATCGAAACGGTTAGGGCGGCAGGAGACAATCTGCGCGCCTTGTGCGAAGCGCCGGATTTGACGGGAAAATACGCGTGGCGCGTGCTGTCTGAAACGTTGTCGTACGCGGCGGCGCATGCCGGACAGCTTGCCGATAGCGTCGCGGCCATCGATGCGGCGATGAAATGGGGATACAACTGGCGCTGGGGGCCGTTCGAGCTGATCGATAAACTCGGCGCCAAGTGGTTTGCCGAAAAGCTAAGGGCCGAAGGCCGCGCCGTGCCTCCGTTACTGGAAGAGACGGCCGCGTGTTGCTCCTTCTACCGCGTCATGGATCGCAAGCTGGTGCATTTCGTCTCGCGGGAAACGTATAAGCCCGTGGCGATGCGCGACGGCGTTTTACTTTTGAGCGACTTGCGGCGCCTGGCGTCGGATGTGTCCTGCGCGCCCATCTCGAGAGTGCCCTTTTCCGGTTTCGCGTCGTACTGTGTTGTGTCTTCGCTCATCTTTTGCCTTTCTTTTGTTATTCGCCCCGCCATGGGGCGGGAA
>CAYUPD010000019.1:0-13644 GCA_964446645.1 uncultured Rhodospirillaceae bacterium | reverse complement strand
TAGGCCTGCCGCCAGCGTTCGTTCTGAGCCATGATCAAACTCTCAAGTTTAATCTGGTTCTTTGTGAACGGATCTGCATCCGTTCGAAAACCACTTGGTATTGCTTGAAACAACACCTTATTGACTTTAGGGTTCTCATTACTCGACGATCCGATTTTCATCAGATCATCTTGCGTGCTGTTTCTTACCAAGAAACAGCGAATGTATTCTTGCGAATACATCGAACTTGTCGACAAGGATGCGTAACAAACAATCCGTATCTGTTTTTCTGTCGTTACGACAGAGAAACGTTTTTGATACCATCGGCCAGCAACTCACGTCCGAAGACACAAATTACCCACCGCAGATCGTCGTCTGCGCATCCCTTCTCATCATATTCACAATTTCCAAGAACAAGATCGAATAACCGATCCGCGGTTCGTTGAAAAGACGAAACAACCGACCATGCGACAAAACAGCTTTTTCGCTATTTTTGACGCTCGTGGGTTGTTAGGTGTCAAAAAACCACTTCCGGAAATCATGTTTATGACTTCCGACAGGGCGCAACTTACTGATTCTAAGCCTCCGTGTCTAGGGGAAAATTTACATTCTTTTCATTATTTTTTCTTGACTCGGAGCGGGAAAAAAGAATCGGCGCTCTTGAAAACCAAAAAACGTCAAGAAATGCTTCTAAAACAAGGCGTTTCTTTATCTTTTTTAATTTAAATTTTTAGTTTTCCGAACCGTTGTTGGGGCAGGCTTATTAACCAACGAACATCGGTTTTTGTAAGGATACGAGGATGGCTCAACGAATGGATTTGTTCATTCCTTGCAAAAATTCTATCTAAATAAGCAATAAGCCTTTTATTTGTGCGCCTTCTTGCGAGAGCCTTGGACGATAAACGGCCTTGTCGCCGATGCTCACCACGAGGTCTCCGTCAAAGAGCGGGAGTAATTGCGTCGAAGGAACGAGGTGCCTTCCGAAACGGTCAAATCGAGGCTTCAGAATAAAACCGATTGTGTCGGAAGGCGGATTTTTTATGAGCGATGCGTTGCAGAAATTTTCGCAATCATCGGCACCCCCCCAACAGTCCTCGCAAGTATCGAAACCGTGTATGTCTCTTTTATTTGCAACGTATAAATAGCGCCGGACAATTTCATCTTTGACGCCTTCCCTTCGGTGGATGACCTCAAATCCCGGATGCAGTGTGGGCATCGCCGTCGTTTCTCCTGCAAGGCACTGCGCGATTTCGGATTCGATCCGGACGCTTTCCTGAAAGAGTACTTGCGAAACGACCTTCCGCAGGACCTCGTGAAAAGTAAGGCAGTCAAGCTCGGAAAGACGCAGTTCCGTCGCGGGATCGGGGGCCGTGCCCATGTAGGAGCCGTTCCATTTTAGATTCAGCATTCGGAACGATGTCGAAGGTTCCTTTTTTATCGGCTGGGCTATAGGGGCAATTTGCCGCGGCATCTGTGAAAACTTTCCTCAAAATAAAGACAGAAAATCAACAAGAAAAACGTAATCCTGTCTTGCCGTAAATTCAAGAGTGTCCTTAATCGATGTATACCAAGAGCCCCTTTAAATATCCGCTTTCAGGCAGGTGCGGATGCTCGGGATGATCGGGCGCGGCAAAACAGGTATGCAGAATCTTGCCCGTTCTGTTGGAATCTTTGAGTCCCGCCGCCACGTTTTCTTTGAACGCCTGCAAATCCATGTTGTGGCTGCACGACGCGATAAACAAAAATCCCCCTTTGTCCGTTACCGACGCGGCCATCCTTGCGAGCTTGCGGTAGCCCTTGCTGCCGCTCGCAATATCTTTGCGCGATTTGACGAACGCAGGCGGGTCGGCGATCACGATTCGAAATTTTTCTTTTGCGGCGATGCGGCGCTCCAAGTCTTCGAAAACGTCGGCGCGGATAAAGTCGCATGTTGATGCGAGCTTGTTATGTGCGGCGGCTTTTTGCGCGAGCTCCAGCGCGCCTTCGGATGAATCGATGCCGATGACTTTTTTCGCGCCTGCTTTTGCGGCGAGAAGGGCAAATCCGCCCGCGTGCGTATAAAGATCGAGCGCGCTTTCGGCATTCTTGGCGTAGTGCGCGACAAGCGCGTGATTGTCGCGCTGGTCGAAATACCATCCTGTCTTTTGCCCGCCGCGAACGTCCGCAAAATAGATCAGGCCGTTCTCGCGCGTCTCAATCGGCGCGTTAATCTCCTCGCCGATTGTTTTGGTCTCGCGCGGCAGGCCTTCGATCTCGCGGGCGAACGCGTCGTTGCGCAACACAACGCTGCGAGGCTTGAGCGTTTGCCGCAGGGCGGAGTCGATCTCGGGCCACAGACGATCTACGCCCGCAGCGTTGAGTTGCACGCATAGAATATCGTCAAAACGGTCGACAACCAGTCCCGGCAATCCGTCGGCTTCGGCGTGGATCAGGCGGTAATAAGGATCGGGAACAATTCGTTCGCGCAAAGCAAGCGCCTTCTTTATCCGCTCGGCAAACCAGTCGGCTCCGATGGAGTCAACCGCATGCGGCGTAAAAATGCGCCCCGCGATCAGGCAGTTCGGATTGAAGCTTCCGACGCCGAGAAATTTTTTATCGTGAGAGAGAAACGAAACCATCGTTCCGCGGGGCAGGGCTTTGGCGTCCGCATCCATGACGACTTCATTTGAATAAATCCACGGATGCCCGCTTTGAACGCGCCGGTGTTTTTGCGGATGAAGGTGGACGGATGGAAAGGGCATAAGATTCTCAAAAGAAAAACGTTGGAATTTCCGGTGGCCGGAATGGTATATATAAAAACAGAATTATTTCCATATCCAATCTGTTCGGTAAATATGCTGAAAATCTGTTCGTCTCTTTTGAACGCCGCCGACGAATCCGCCCTCGAGGCCGTAAAAGCCGGGCGCGGCGGGCCTTTCGGAGCCGTTTTGGCCGTCGGCGATCTGAAAACCATGAATTACGTCCGCGTGGGCGAAATCGGCTCAAGCGCGGTTTTTTCGACCGGCATGGCTTCGGCGCATGCCGAAGATCAGGCGCTTTGCCCGGATAACGTTCGCGCCGCGATGTCGACTCTGCGCGAGTGGGACAATAAGGGAATGAATCCGTCCGTCATTCTGGCGTCGTCGGGCCAAAGCTGCCAGGCGTGCCACGCAAAAGAGGAAATCGTGGCGCGGCACCTCATCCGGCAAAAATTGATCGACCGGAAGGGCTTTATTGTCGCTTATGGCGCAACCTTCGGGGCTGCGGCCGACATCGCCGGATTCAACGATCTGCCATATGTTCTCGACCTTATCCGTTATGACCGCGAGCCGTCCTCTTCTGTCTCTATGGTCAGGCATAAAGTACTCGAAATCGCCGAGACGCCTTCTGCCGTCAGGGAATGCTTCGAACGCTTGGGAAACGCTCCGGTCGCCGTTATTGCGCGCGGCAACGATATTTTGGCCGTCGGGGAAAACTCTCGTTCGGCCTTCGACCTCATCGCGACGCCCGAAATTACCGCGATCCGCCGCGCTTGCGCAAAACAGAAAGCCGAGGGAAGCCAAACGCCTTGGAAGTTGGAAGGGGCCGCTCTTTACACGACAAGCGATCTCGGCCCCCTCATGCGCGGCGAAGCCCAATGGGCGGCTATCGGCGACATCGTTTCGATCAAGGGATTCGGCCGGGCTTCGACCCAAGAAACGCCCGACATGCCCAACCGCGACTTGCTCCATTCGCTCGCGCAAGGGTACAATCACGACGGATCGGTTCTGCGCGTCGTTCGCGTGTCAAATTATGCCAATAAAGCTCAGCGCCTGTGGCAGACGATGATTTCGGAAGAAAAAGCGCCTCTTTATAACGGCTGCGATTCCGATCCGGACCTTGCGCGATTTAAAAACATTTTGGATCAGGCATTCGACGGCATTTTGCTCAACGCCTAAATGCCAAAATGCCTATTTTCTGTTGTTGTTTTGGTTCTGTTGCGCAATCGGCTGGATAAACTGAAGCTCGATGTCCCATGGAAAGTAGATCCACGTGTCTTGGCTGACTTCGGTCACGAATGTGTGAACGAGCGGCATGCCCTTGGGCTTTGCATATACCGTTGCGAAGTGAGCTTTCGGCAACATGCGGTGCAGCACTTCCGCCGTCCGGCCCGTATCGACCAGATCGTCCACCACGAGCCAGCCCGCGCCATCTCCAATGCCGGAGGGTTCTTTTACGACTTTAACCGCGTTTTCCAGCGAAGGATTGTTGTCGTCGGAACCATAACCCACGATCGAGACCGTTTCGATGACCCGGATGTCAAGTTCGCGCGCTACAACCGCCGCAGGGACAAGGCCGCCCCGCGTCACTGCGACGATGCCTTTCCACTCGCCAAGCTCATGAAGCTTCCATGCCAGAGCCTTGGCGTTGCGATGTAGTTCTTCCCAACTAACGGGAAAATATTTTTGAGGGGAAACAGGCGTCATGATGGACTAACTCTCAAATCGGTTTTTTGGAATGCCGGAACATAAAGGAAAACCCTGCCGTTTGTCGAATCCGTTTTTTCGGAATTTACCTTGTTTTATGCCCCGACGATCTGGACTTCCGGCAGCGATATCACCCATTTGGGGAAATGCCGGACAAACGCGTTAAGCAATCTTTCCGACCACTCGGCCTGCACGGGCAGGTCCCGCTCCACAACAACCGTCGCAAAATGCAGCTTGCTCGGCAGGCGCGTCACGTCCTGCCGCGCCTCGGAAAGCAGATTCGCTTTTTGCAGAAAATCCGCCGGGCTTAACGCGTTCCTCTCCGCAATTGATGCGGCCAATACGCCCAGCTCGTCGGGCTTCAACTTTAAAATATGCGACGGGTGATCCGCCGGAAGCTCCATCCGCCGCGCCGCCTCGCGGTTCGCATGATCGATCTCGGCCGACGTGTCGAACGCGCACGGCACCGAATACGTCACGCCCATGTAGCTCACGTACTCAAGCCCGTTCGCAAACGCCCCGATGGACAGTAAATCGGCCATGATCGAGGCCACTCTCAACGAACTCGTCGATTGAGCCACCCACAACGCCGCCTCGGCGTCGATGCGCGCCCGGTACCGGTAAAGGCCGTATAACTCCGCAAGCGGCGACGGCAGATCGACCTGCGCCGTCAAAAAATCGCGGCTGACCTGATTTTCAGCGCCGCAATGGTTCCGCCGGAAGTAATCGATCTCGGCTGACGTCAGCGGCAGCGACGATCCCGCATCCAGAAAATCTTCCATCGCGTAGCCGCAAACGTGCGCCACCGTGTTCCAGTCGTCGGGGCAGGGCTCGCGGTTGGTAAACGCGACGCTCTCTTTCCGGTCGAAAGACGAAGACGACAGGTCAAACGGGATTTCCTTCCGGGCTAAACGCGCCAGCCATTCCAGCAAATGCGGACTCCGCGCCGATATCATCGACCTTTCCGTCGAGGCATCGTTCATATTCGCGGCCGTCAGGCGCAGGTTCATAACGCCCCCCAACGGTCCGGAGATTTGCTTCTTTGTGACTCGATGCTGCTGTCAGTTCCCATGCTTTTTAACGTCTTCCGCGATGAAAGTTTAAGGATTCGATTCGACGGTACGAGGAGACTAACGAGATGATCGACTTGACTAATCGCGGGAATCTTTTACTCGATGAATTACTTTCGATTAAGCGGAAATTTACGATGATGAATCAAAATTAAGTTTATCTCGCGTCATGTGCCGTTCGAGTCACACTTCGTTTCGCGATGGCAATGGTCGGATTTTTTCGCGCAGGAGAGTTTTATAGAGTCATTTCCGTGCCTTGCGATTCATTTCCGCAAACGGAACGTTATTTTGCGCGCGACGACTCCAATCCGGGTACCGGAAAACGTTTGCATATCCCTTGCGTCTCTTGGCGCAGTTTTGCGAGCAGAGAGTCATCGTTCGGCGCGCGCAGAACCTGAAGCATGATCTGCGCGAGCTGCTTCATCTCCGGCTCTTTCATGCCGCGCGACGTTGCCGCCGGAGTCCCGAAGCGAATCCCGCTCGGCTTCATCGGCGGATTCGGATCGTCCGGAATCACATTCTTGTTGAGCGTGATTCCAACCTTGTCGAGCGCTTTCTCGGCGATGTCTCCCGTGATGCCGAAGCCCGTCGCCGTGTTGATGACGAGCAGGTGGTTCTCGGTCCCGCCCGTCACGAGATGCGCGCCGCCCGCAATCAGTTCTTTCGCAAACGTCTGCGCGTTGACAAGAACTTGCTTGGCGTAAGCCTTATAATCGTCGGTCTGCGTCAGCTTGAGCGTCGTTGCAATCGCCGCTACCGCGTGCATGTGAGGGCCCCCTTGCATGCCGGGAAACACCGATTTGTCGATCGCGGCACCGTGCTTCTTTTTGCACAAGATCATCCCGCCGCGCGGACCCCGCAGAGATTTGTGCGTCGTCGTCGTGACCACGTCGAACCCGAAGTCGAGCGGATTTTTAAGCGCGCCGCCCGCGATCAGGCCGCCCAGATGGCTCACGTCGGCCATGAGCAGGGCGCCGACTTCGTCGGCGATCTTTCTGAAGCCTGCGTAATCGTATTCGCGCGGATACGACGAATGCCCGCAGATGATGAGCTTGGGCTTCGTTTCGAGCGCAACCTTGCGAACCTTCTCAAGGTCGATGAGGCCGCTTGGAATCTCCGTCCTGTAACGCGCGAATTTGAAAATCTTCGCCATGTTCGTGACCGGGTGGCCGTGCGACAGATGCCCCCCGTGCGTCAGCTCCATGCCCAAAATCACGTCTCCCGGCTGGAGGAGCCCGAAATAAACCGCCTCGTTCATCGGGCAGCCGGAGAGGGGCTGCACGTTGGCGTGCTCGGCTCGGAAAACTTCTTTCGCGCGCTCGCGCGCCAGCGTTTCGACGGTATCCGTGTTTTCTTGCCCGCCGTAATAACGGCGGCCGGGATAGCCTTCGGAATATTTGTTGTTAAAGACGGAGCCGAGCAGGGCGTACACTTCGGGGAAACAGTAGTTCTCGGACGGGATAAGCTCGATCCCTTCGCTCTGCCGAAGCTCTTCTCCCATCAGGGCGTCGAAGACTTCTTTGTCGGATTTTTTAAGGCGGTCAAGAGCGGCGGATGAATAGGTAAAATTGGTCATTGCGACTCCTATTTTAATGCATTTTTCGCCTGTAATCCTGCTTAGTTGAGGATCGCTTCGGAGTAAAGAACGATTATTCTTAATGTGTTAATAGAGATAAGAGGGCAATGGTTCTTCTTGCCTATTCCGGCCCAAAATCTTAAAGTCCCCGCCCATGAAAGAAACGACCTCTTCCATTCCTGCGGATATTGCCGCTTTGACCTTCGAGGACGCTTTGGCCGAGCTTGAAAAACTCGTCAAGCAGCTCGAAGACGGCAAGGCTAAGCTCGACGATTCGATCAAAGCCTACGAACGCGGCGCTTTGCTTAAGCGCCACTGCGAATCGAAACTCCGCGAGGCTCAGGCCAAGATCGAGCAAATCTCCGTCAATGCCGACGGCTCGTTGTCGGCAAAACCTCTCAAGCAATAACCTCAAACCCCCTTCTTTTTCATGCCTTCCGTCAGCCCATCCCTCGCTTCCGCCATGTCCGACGCCGCCAACGCCGTCGCCGAGGCTTTGGACCGCCTTTTGCCGGTTTCCGAATTTGCGGAAAACAAACTTTTCGAGGCCATGCGCTATGCAACCCTCAACGGCGGCAAAAGATTGCGCCCGTTTTTAGTGATGTGCTCGTCCCGCATTTTCGGCGTCAGCGGCGAATGCGCTTTGCGTACTGCCGCCGCCATCGAATGCGTCCATTGCTATTCTCTCGTCCATGACGATCTGCCCGCCATGGACAACTCCGACCTTCGGCGCGGCAGCCCCACCGTTCACAAAAAATTCGACGAAGCCACCGCCGTCCTTGCGGGCGATGCTCTTCTGACCATCGCGTTCGAAATCCTTGCCGATCCGCGCACCCACGAAGACCCGCAGGTGCGTTGCCGCCTCGTCTCGGCTCTCGCCCGCTCTGCCGGCATGCAGGGTATGGTCGGCGGCCAGATGCTTGACCTCATCGCCGAGACCACTCAGCTCGATATCGGCGCCATCACGCGCCTCCAACGCTTGAAAACAGGCGAACTCATCGCTTTCTCGACCGAGGCAGGCGCTATTCTCGGCAAGGCTTCCACGCAGCACAGCAACGCTTTGCGCGCTTACGCTCACGACCTCGGACTCGCTTTCCAGATCATCGATGACCTTCTTGATGCCGAGGGCACAGAAGCCGAAACCGGCAAACCCGTCGGCCGCGACGCTTCCGCCGGAAAAGCGACCTTCGTCACAATTTTAGGCGCAGAACGTGCTCGCGGGCAGGCCAAGCTTTTGTCCGAACAGGCTATCCGCCACCTCTCGGTTTTCGGCGACCGCGCCAAGCAACTTGAAGACGTGGCCAGATTTGTGGTAGATCGCAAAAACTAGTCAGGATGTTGACTTAAGTGTTTTGAATCCCTAGGATTCGGGAAATTATTTTTGGGAGGTATAGATGGCCGTTCGAGAAATTATTCTGGTTGAGACGATTAATCCCAAGCAAGACTATATCGATGCCGCTAGCTGTCTCAGCAGATCTGTAAAATATCATAAGTCCTTTAAGCCGTTCGGTTTTTGTCCAATGGGGACGCATGCAGAGGACGTTAGACGCGCTATCGTTCAACTTCCGACAGAAGAGTATCCGTTTGGAGAAGCGGTTATTGTCGTTGCGGACGGAAAAAAAGATCTTGTCGGAATTAATACAATCGATGACGCGAAAAAACTATGTGACTGTGATCCTGTCGTGTCGGTCAGAACATCCGACATATACGTCGCTTTACATAATCCAATGGCAGCAAATCTCGGGTAATCTCTGTCTTCTTTTGGGATTTGCGGATTAAGACTCGGTTTTGAGAGGTTTCTTTGTCCCTTGCTCTCGCGCCGCATATCCTTGTCGTTGACGACGATACCCGCTTGCGCGGCCTTTTAGGGCGCTATTTGGCCGAGCAGGGCTTTGTCGTCGCTACCGCCAAAACCGCAGAGGACGCCCGGGCCAAGCTTAAAAACCTCGCGTTCGACCTCATGGTTCTCGATGTCATGATGCCCGGCGAAAACGGATTCGACCTTACGCGCGGCCTCCGCGCGGCGGATAGCGGCCCTCGTCCTCTGCCGATTTTGCTTCTGACCGCTAAGGGCGAGACGGACGATCGCATTACCGGCCTTGAGGCCGGGGCCGACGATTATCTGATGAAGCCTTTCGAGCCGCGCGAGCTTCTTTTGCGCATTAATGCCATTCTGCGCCGGGCACCGAAGCCCAAAGAGACCGGGAAAAAGCCGCTTCGCCTCGGCGCTTGGACCTATGACCCTGAACGCGACGAACTGAAATCGACGGACGAAGTCGTCGTCTTGACGGGAATGGAAGCGGCCCTGATGCGCGCCTTGGCGGATGCCCCCGGACAGGCGCTAAGCCGCGAGGCTTTGGTCGAGCGCAGCGCGGCCGGGCAGTCGATTAACGACCGCACCATCGACGTGCAGGTGACGCGCCTGCGCCGGAAGATCGAGCCGGACGTCAAGAATCCGCGTTATTTGGTCACGGTGAGAGGCGAGGGGTACTGTTTAAAGCCGGATGCAAAGTAATTTATTTTATCCAGCTTAGGCCTTCACGTCCGTAATAGAAGCCGTTTATGTACGGCGTCTTGCCCGTCAGCTTCTTGAGCTTTGCCAAAGCTTCCTTGGGGGCGGTTTTTTTATCCAAGACCGCGCGGTAGAGCTTGGCCACCGCGACCATATCGACATCCTGCGGCGATAGGCGAAAATGCGTGACGCCCATCTTCTGCATCGCGCCGAGTTCCTTGAGCAGTACGCCGTAGCCGTGCGAGAGCGTTTGCGAGCCGTTGACCGTCAGGATCGGCTGCTTGTCGAGCGTGTCCGCGCAGAGACCGTCCGGGCTTTCGCCGCAGACGAATTGGCAGGAATCTTTCGTCAGCCCATGTGCGCGGGCTTGATAGCACCGCATCGCGACTGCCAAAGGTTGGCATCCGAAAACCATGACTTCCGTTTCGGATTTGCTCTTTTTGGCGAGGATTTCGATGGACGCTGCCGGAAGCTCGACCGGCAAGACGATGCGCTTGGCCTTGTTGCGGATCAGGTAATCGCGCGCGCTTTCGTTGAAGACGTTGATGAACGGCCCGATGACGTGAGGCTTGCCGTGTAAAGCTTGCAGGCACGCGACATCGTTGGCCTCGACCATAAATCCTTGCTTGGCGCGCCTTGCGATAGCCTTTATCTCGCGCTCGGACGTTACCAAGGCAAGCGTCGAAAAAATGACTTCTTTGCCAGCCTTTTTTAAACGTTCGGCGATTTTGGGCAGGTCTTTTTCAAAAAAAGGTTCGCGTTTCGAGCACACGACTTCGCCCAGATACACAACGTCGATGTCGCTTTCGTCCGCGACGCGGGCATAAAAATCGCGGCGCTTCTCGGCGGGCCAATTAAAAAATAACGGCCCCAATGTCAGACGGCTCTTTTTCGCTTTCGTCATCGCCACCCTTTCTTGTACGCGCCGAACGTTTCGCGCCCGCCTTCGGCGGCGTTCTTGAGATTGTTGGCGGCCAATTCCCCGCGCCCTTCGGCCAGAGCGTCCAACGCCTTGCGAAAGGCTCCTGTCGCTTCGGCGACGTAGGCGCGGCTGCGTTGGCGGCCTTCGATCTTAAGCGCCGTAACGCCCGCCGCCTTAAGTTGCGGCAGGATGTCGATGGCGTTGAGGCCTATCGGCTCCTCGAAAAGATACATCGCTTTGTCGCGCGTCACATACCGGCCTTTGCACGGCGTCGGGTAGGCGGCCGGCTCTTCCTTCGAAAACTGGTTGAGCGTCACGCATCCTAAACACGATTTGACGCAATCGCCTTTCTCTTTGTAACTCACGTGGCTCGCGGGCGCGCAGACGCCTTCGGTCGTCGGCGACAGGCCCGTCATGTAGGACGACAAAAAACAGCGGCCCTCCGACATCGGCCCCACGCTGCCGAAGGCAAAGACTTCCGTTTCTATCCCCGTTTTTTTAATAAGCGCGGCGATGTCTTCGACCGACAGAACGCGCGGCAATACGACGCGTTTAACGCCAAAACGCTCGCGGTAAAACTCTATGGACAAAGCGTTTGCTGCCGCGGCCTGAACCGACAGGTGGCGGCGAAGCTTGGGATGATGCTTCGTCGCATAATCGAGGACTCCGATGTCCGCGAGGATGACCGCGTCGGCTTTAGCTTCGGCCGCGTCGTCAATCGCTTTGTGCCACGGCTTCTCATCGCCCGCGCGCGGAAACGTGTTGACCGTTATGAAGACCTTGCGCCCGCGTTCATGCGCGTACGCAACGCTTTCGATCATTTCGTCCTGATCGAAGTTGAGACCCGGATAATTCCGCGCGTTCGTGGCGTTGCGATAGCCGCAGTAGACGGTATCCGCGCCCGCGTCGATGGCCGCGCGCAGGGCGGCAGGCGTTCCGGCAGGGCAGACGAGTTCGAGATACGGTGCGGTCATGACCGAACTGTCTTTGTGGCAAATGTCCGCCGAAGATGTTGGGCCAGCGCGTCGGCGATCAATACGGCCTTGCGCGCCGGGCGCTTGAAGGGGCCGAAAAAGGAAACGATATCGTCTAAAAGGTCGATCTCTTCGCGATCGAGCGTGTTGCGCAGCGCCACGACGGTTTCGGCCTTGCCCGTAATGTCGATCTCGCGCGAGAAAAACAGCTTGTCGCCGTCGATGCGGCCTTCGAGCATATCGAGGAGCGCGCTTAAATTTCCCTTCACGCAGGCATCGGCTTTTGCATCCGCGACGGCCAGCGAGACGCCGCTCTTTCCGAACGACAGGACAAAACGATGCGGAACGTCGAGCGGCTCAAACCGCACCGACGACGCTTTAAGGCGCTCCAAGTTCCGAAACAAACCCGCATGCCGCGCGCGCAACCTTTCCATCAAAACATCGACGGCCCGTTGCAGCAACGCCGACGGCATCGCGCTCATCGCGGCGCGGGCTAGGGGAGGGGGAAGGCGCTCTTGGTTCATGGGCAATCGTATTAAAACGGCCCGCCACTCGCAACTTTTGCGAAAACTGGCTCCCTGGGACGGGATCGAACCGCCGACCCGGTGATTAACAGTAACAGGATGCGCGTTTCATCCAATTTCCGGCTTTTTCAGGAAACATGATTTATCCTTATAAATCAGCATATTCATTACGCCCTTGTTTTTCTCCCCACCCTCATCTACTCTTTGCCGTGTTTCCTAGGTGTTTCCTAGCCGATCCGGTGACCCATGCCAGTCGTTAAACTGACCATCCAAGAGGTTCAAAGGGCCATTGCCCAAGATGGCCGCGAAACCATCTATCGCGATACCGAAATCGTGGGCTTTAGCTTAAAGGTGACGCCGTCCAATAGCAAAATCTTCTTTTTCCAGTACCGTATTGGGGGCAGGGCGGGAATCACCCGCAAAATCAGGATCGGCAAGTCTCCGGCTATCAAACCCGATGAAGCCCGCAAAATAGCCTTACAGTACGCCGCCGAGGTCGCCCGGAAGCTCGATCCGCAAGAGCGGCTGAAGAAGGAAACAAGCCTCAAGCTGAAATCCCGCGAAAACGCTTTTGGCAAACTGTTCGAGGCATACAGCGCCAAGCAGTTAATCCAAAATCGCTCCGGCGACAAAGTTAAGCAGATATTTGAACGCGAATTTCTACCATCCCTCCGAGACACTGCCATAGCCGCCATTGATCGAAGCGACATCAGCAAGGTTGTTAGCCGCATTCACGAGCGTGGCGCACCCTACGCCGCCAATCGGGCGCTCACCCACGCCAAAACGTTTTTCCGTTGGGCGGTTAGCGAGGGGTATTTGCAAGGCGACCCTACGTCCGTGATGCAAAAACCGTTCAAAGGCGAAATCGAGAGGGAGCGCGTTTTATCGCTCGATGAGCTTAAACTCCTCTGGCCGCAATTCGAGGCGGTTAAATGCAAAGCGTTCGGCGACGTTCTTAAGTTGTTGTTGCTCACCGGCCAGCGCCGGGACGAGGTCAGCTCGATGCGGTGGGATAATCTCGATCTGAACAAAGGCCTTTGGTTGATGCCGCGCAGCTCCACCAAAAACAAGTTGCCTCACGTTGTGCCCTTGCTTGGCCTTGCGTCGGAAATAATCAAAAGCCAAGTCAGAGTTTCCGTTAAAGATGAAAAGACAGGCAAGCTCACGCCGTGTCCTTATGTCTTTACGACAACCGGGCGAACATTCATTTCCGGCTGGTCGAGGATAAAGGATTCAATCGACGAAACTCTCGTCAAAAATAAATCCAAAATCGACAATTGGCGCATTCACGACATACGGCGCACGGTATCAACCAATCTTGGCGATATGGGCTATCATGACGAAGACATCGCCATGCTGCTAAACCATGCAAGCCGGGGCGTTACGGCGATCTACAATCGTTCTACTTACTTGGAGAAGAAGAAAGAAATGCTCAAAAGATGGGAAGAAAAGTTAGCTTCTGCCGTTTTCTAAATCGAGCGCATACATAAGAAGCGCGTTTGCATGGTTGAAATTGTCCAGTTGGTCGTGAATTCCACACCTCCATTTCTTGCCATGCAAGAGATTGTTGCGTAGGCGAAAGACTATTATGTAAAGCGCCGAGAAAACACATTCAACATTTTGATTATTCCCGCTCAATACA
>CAYUPD010000018.1:0-13771 GCA_964446645.1 uncultured Rhodospirillaceae bacterium | reverse complement strand
TGGTATAGCGGGCGTTCAGAAGGATATCGTTGCCGCCGCTATTAACTTCGCTACTCGACCCCAATACAATGCCGGCTCCCGCCGTAAGCGTTATCGCACCCCCATTGCTGATGAGCTTGCCGCTGCTGCTTAGCGTGATGCTGGATCCCGCATTAAGCGTGATGTTTAATACGCCGCTGGTCGAGAGGATGCCCGTGCCGGCATTAAACGTTATGGCACCCGTCGGAGCTGTTAAAGTCAAGCTCTCATCTCCACCACTGGTCTTGCTGATCAGACTGCCGATCGTATAGCCAACGCCAGTTGAAAGAGTCCATGCCGAAAGCTGCGCATAATCCAGCGTATTTGACCCGCCAAGCCCGTTTGCAATATAAAGGCCGCCGCTGGCCGTATTTGTTCCCGTACCCGTTACAGTAATATTGGCTGGGCTGCTTGCCGTTAAACCCGCTCCGCTGCTCGGTCCGCTCAGGTAAATGTCATAGTTACCAACATTATAATTGGGGGCATCAATCCCCTTGCCTGTCAGAGCAATCGTGCCGTCGCCAGATGTGACTATTGTGCCGTTGCTCCAAATACCCACGTTGCCAACATATGGGCTTTGGACTCCGTAGCTTCCGGCGCCGCCCTGGCCGTTCATAATGATGGTGCCGCCGCCCGCATCGATGCTCGTCGTGCTCGACGCCAGATAAATACCGTACTTGGTGGTACTCGTATTGGTTCCCGTTCCTATCGCATACCCGCTCCCGGCGGTAATGGTCCCGCTCCCGCCGCCCATCGTGATGTTCCCGCCGTTTGTGCTGATGCTGACGCCGGAGCCAATGCTGATATAACCAGTAGAGGCATTGTTATTTCTAGAGTTAAGGATCAGGTTGCCGCCCGCAACGCCTGCCCCGCCAAGCGTAATGCTGGAGTTCACGACGATGTTGCTATAAGCCGACAAAGTAAGGCTTCCCGTCACGCCTGCAGTACCTGTTGTCGCTACTATAGGAGCGGATACGGTAATGCTCCCACCGCCGGACCCGCTGGCTGAATCGCCTCCGGTCGTAATGATGACGTTCGTTCCGTTATTTAGAGCCGTAACGATTTCACTATTTAATATAATTGATGAGGCCACACTGCCCGTCGGAATGTAATTGGGAGCTCCGGTAACTCCGTTTGTCGCGCTCGTACTTATGGTTACATCGGCCGGATCGAGCAGCCACGTCCCTCCGGTCCCGTTCCGAGCAGAAACATCGACAAGGCCGCTCATTTGAAGCGTTTGATGACCGGACGTTTCTACAAAACCTCCGCTACCACCTTGTTCGCCGCCCCTGGCCTCAATGAGTCCGCTAAAATTGGTAAAGATGTCGCTCCATACGATAACCTGTCCGCCATCGCCGCGTGATGTCGCATCGGCTTCAATAGAAGCGTCTTTTTCGATGATGGTGGCCAAGGCTGTAGGTGTAATTCCCTGACCATATTGCTGACCGCCTATTTTGATGCTTCCACCGCCGGTCTTTCCGTTGGCGCTGATCGCGGAAGAGTTAGTCAGTGTTAGATAGTCACCAAGAATGTTGACCATCCCGCCACGGCCCGTTGCATTCGAAACATCGAGTTTGCCGCTAACGGTTACAATGCTGCTGCCGGATTTATTGCCTTTATTTGCCGCGATATTGTCTTTGACGGCGTTTGCCCCCTCGGCATAGATATTGATGCTGCCCTCTCGATCACCAAGCGACGCTGCCTGAAGCGTCCCCCCGACAAATATATGGCTGTTGACCTTGTTGCCTGTGGAAGATGTCGTGAGGACAATCGCTCCGCCATCGGCGATCAATAATCCCTCGTTCCCAACATAAGCGGTTGAATCGCTTCCAGTCCCCGCGGCAAGGGTGATCTCTCCGTTCGGAGTTGCAATTGTTCCTTCATTGACGACGCTTACATTGGAATCTTCGACGGTCGCCTCTATCGTAATCAGTCCGCTTTCGGTCAACGGCACCTGAACTTTGCTTCCTGCCGCAAGAATAGCTTTGCCGTTCGGCGCGTTGATCTGACCATTGCTTTTAACATTGACGCCGAACAGCGCCACATATCCGCCGGACGCGGCCGTTAACACGCCCTGGTTAATCACACTGCCTGTCGCGCCCTTGCCCTCAAACGTGTGATTGCCGTTTTGAAAATCCGCATCCGTTATATTGAGCGTCGAAGCCACAATCCCTGCCGCATTAACCTGCGATCCGGGGCCAAAAACAACGCCCTTTGGATTGATAAGAAACACCTGCCCATTGGCGGTAATCTTGCCGTAAATTTGCGAGGCATCTCCGGCAATCACTCGGTTCAGCGTCTGCGAACTCGCGTTTGGCTGGTTGAATATAACATGCGCCTGCGATCCAACATCAAAGCTATTCCAGTTGATCGTAGATTTCTGCGAACTCTGGCTCACCGTCATCTGAGCCCCGGATGACGTTACGCTTGCTTGTCCCGAGGTAACGTTGGCGCCTGTCGGTAATTGGATTGCTGATGGAGGGACAGCTGCGTAGGATGAAGCAGAAAACAATCCGGGCTGCGCGGCCAGAAGAAGACAGCCGTATGCAAAAAGCCGCGCACGACTCCTGTTCCCACCCCTCCTTTTGTAGTCCAAGACCATCCGCTTCAGAGCCTGAAAATATCTATTAATTTATTCATTTATTCGTTAATAATTACTTATCCTTGAAAAGTTAACAAGTGCAATTTTGCTTTTTCGGACACCATATCTGGTTTCACCCTGCCTTCATCCACAACATCTTATCGTAGTCGCGCGGATAGATCCGCCCCGATCAAATAAAATATAGGGCTGATGTAACTAATACGGGCACTTTTCCACCCGCGCCTCTTCCCCGTTTGCCCGCCGCCAAAATAACTTTCGTCGGCATTAACCTCTCCGGATAATTCGTAGCTTCCCAGCTTGCCGGCGATCAGCTTTCGCAGCCGCTCATAGAAAATGATTGCCGTTCGGATTTGTACGTCCGCCAGTCTTGCCGCCGCGCGCACTGTCGTGCCTCGGACAAAGTATTCCAGCGGCCTCGATTGTTGCCTCGCTGGCGTCCGGCTCTTCCGCCATTAAACTCATTCGCTTAGGCGGACGAACCGCCGGGTCACTAGCGGGCAATTTGTATTGGCTAATTTGTGTAGTGTATCTTGCAGAAAGCAATAAATGGTTCATCTCTTTCGAAAATTATATTTGAGGGAAATAATGGATCCGCGCAAAATATTTTATCTAAACCTTTTTTAGGCTTGCTCAAATCGCCGTTTGCGTTGCCCTGCACGCGCCCATAGCTGCTTCGAAAAAGACTCATCATTTTTGGGACAAATATCACGCGGCTCCGCGCGGAAGCGATCAGGCCATTCATTATCTGGATATGGCTATCCGTTTTATGCCGTTGTCCCAAAACCCCGGTTGGTACAAAGACATCGCCATAGCCGCCCATCACGAAACCAGCAACGCTATTGCTCAAACCCGTCGTTGGGTCAGATCATACGGATTATTCAGAACTTACAATCGCAACTCCACGAATGCCTTTCTTGAGCTAGAAGCAAAGAAGAGCGCCCGCGTTTTTTAAAACATATTCGTGGCTCGCGTTGCCGAAAACCGTCTTCGCGCCCAAAATCGACACGGCCTCGGGATGCGCGGCAAGAACGGCGATGACCTGCATCGTGTCGCCACCCCAATCCTCGTCAACGATGACTTTTCCCAATAACATAAAGCTGCCCGTTTGCCTTGCGCCGCGTTCGCACCTTATTTATCAGGCCTAATCCAGCCGTTCAAACCGATTACCGGCTGTTCTTGCCATATCATCGCGCCGTTACAATCCGGGCCTTTGGATTCGCCGTCACAAACGGAACTCCAAATTCGCCCGGTCTTTTGGTCGATCAAAAATTGGTCGCGTCGCATCTGGCCAAGTTGGACGAGGCGGTAGTCATGCTGTCCGTATATGAAGGAAAGGATTCCCAGAAGAATGGTTACCGTGCCGAGCAAATAAAAAATACTTTTTAACATGGCTTCCTCCCTAGAGGCTGGATATGGCGAGAGATGATATAATGCCGTTCTTTGCGAACAAGCACTAGAACTTCTTTATTGCATCTGCGCTTCGCGGAGAAAGTCCGGTTGTATATTTCTCGATTTGGTCGGATGATTGGCGGGGATCAAATCGCAAAAATTTTACGTTCTCGTAAATATCTGACTTTTAGAAAGGTGGACACGCCGTCGCATACAGCAAAGGTCATTGTTATGGCTAACGCCACGCCGATCATGTCAAAACAAGAAGAAAAATTTATGGCCTTTGAAGGCCTTATCCAATGGACTCAATGCGTCGTGAGGCAAGCAGAGCGGGTATCATTGACTAGAAAACATATGCTCTCAAAGATAATTAGCCAAGATGTTCACACAAAGATGGAAGCCATTCTTGCCACACATAGCGAAGACCATTTTTTCTGCATCGCTGCATATAAGTTACTCGAATATCGCGATTGGGTGATATCTCTTGATTTATGCAAAAACGTCGATTTCAGCAAACTAGATAAGTTCTCGGAAAGCGATATTAAGGACTTACGTAATATGCGGGAACATATCGTCGAGTATTTTAAAGGTGGGGGACATTATAAATCGAGATGGATTAGAGAAACTCCTGAATTTAAAGCGGATGCAAGTTCTGTTGTTGGCCCAAAGATTGGGGGACGATTGGATTGGATGGCCTTTGCAAATACGGCGAAGGATTTGCTTGTCTCTTTGTTAAAAGAACCCATTCCATATCCATAAAAAGGGGGCACGATCCTGCTTCGCTCCTCAAGCTGCGCAGGACGAGCATTTTTAGAAGCGACAAACCTGACTTGTCCGCCGTAGCTTTAGCGAAGGGGCAAGAGCGCCGTTACGCTTTCAGCGAAACGGTGACGAGGGTCTCTTGTTTTTCTGCGCCCTGATTTGTATGCGCGCGCGAATACGCATCGGAAGCTTTAGATGGGTCCGGCGCGGTTGTCGTGACTTTCGTCGTTCCGTCTTCATAGACGATGGTGGTCGTCGTCGATCCGTCGGCGTTTTGAACGGTCGTTTCGCTTTCGACGGACGAGCTGCTTGAGCTTGACGATGACGACGATGATCCGCCGCTTGAAGTCGTCGAGCCCGTCGATGCCGTCGCAGACGAACTTTCGCCGCTCAGCGCAGATTGAGACGACGTCGATGTCGACCCCGAAGCTGCATCTTGGTTTGCAGACTGTAAGCTGCCTTGATTAGTAAACATCTGCGCATTGACGCTTGAAACAGAGGACATAGGCGCTCTCCTTAATAGTGCGGTCAATCGTTAAACGTATAAGGAGGCGTTTTCTTACGCAGTTTATTGTGCGGCCGCATGTTTTATTTATTGCCTATACTCCTTCCGCCTCAAGCCACATCAGAAGGGTGAGCAGCGTCCACAGCTCTCTTTGGCGATCGACGGCACCCGACTGGTGCTCGCGCCACAATCGCTCTACCCCGTCCCGGTTGAGCCACGCCTCGTACCGCGCGGGGATGTTCGCCAGATATTTTTCGGCCAGCGGCTTCAACTCGGTCAAAAGCCAATTTTGCAGCGGCATGCCGAATCCCGCCTTGGGCCGGTCGAACAATTCGAGCGGCAAAAAGCGCGACAGCAGCTTTTTAAGGACGATCTTGCCCGAGCGGCTATCCATCCGATACTTCAGCGGCAGCGAAAAGGCCAAAACCGCGACGGCCGGGTCGAGGAAAGGCGCGCGCGTCTCAAGGCTCACATGCATGCTCGCGCGGTCCACCTTGGCGAGGATATCGCCCGGCAAGTGTCCTTGAATGTCGTTGAGCATCGCGCGTTCGGGCACGGTCAAATCCTCGCGCGTTCCGGCAAAGAGATTTCTTTCGCCTTCCGCGCGCGTGAGCCCCGAAAGATCGGGGATATTGGCGTTTAACAGCAAAACCGGACCGACGGCTGGCTGCGCGCCCAGCGTCTCGCCGAGCCGGATCATCCTTCGTTGCCCGAACGCAAGCCCGCCCCGAACGAGCGCGCTTTTGGCCGCACCGCGCAGGCCTTTGGGCACAAGGCGCGCGGCTAGATCGACCCGGCCCCCCCAGCGGTAATGATTGTATCCCGCAAAAAGCTCGTCGCCGCCGTCGCCGGACAAAGCCACCGTAACGTGCCGCCGCGCGACGGACGACACCAAAACGGTCGGAATGCACGAGTTGTCGCCCACCGGCTCGTCGTAGATGAAAGGGAGATTGGGAATGATGTCGAAAAGCTGGCGATTGCCGATATATTCTTCCGTGTGCTCGGTCCCCAGATAATCGGCGACCTTGCGCGCGAACGGCGCTTCGTTAAACCGCGAGTCGTCAAACCCTATCGTAAAGGTCTTCGGCGTATTGCGGCCGTATTTTTTCATCAACGCGACGATCAGGGACGAGTCGATCCCGCCGGACAAAAACGCGCCCAAAGGAACATCCGACACCAGTTGCCGCCTCACCGCTTGGCCCAAAACCTCCTCGACCTCATCCGCCGCATCGTCAAGAGACTCGAAACGGGCATTGTCGCGGGCAGGGCCGAATAATTCCGTTTCCGGCTTCCAATAGCGCCATATTTCTTTTTGCAGTTGCCCGTTTGCCCTGCTGTACGTCACGCCCTGCCCCGGCGCGAGTTTGCCGACGCCTTCCCAAATTGCCAGAGGCGGCGGCACATAGCCGTAGCGCAGATAAAGCGCGATAGCCTCGGCGCTCGGCTGGCGCGAAATGCCGGGATACGGCTTCAGCGCCTTAAGCTCCGAACCGAAAACGATGTCCCCGCCGACTTCGGCAAAATACAAAGGCTTCTCGCCGAAGCGATCCCGCGCCAAGGTCAGCTCTTGATCGCGCATGTCCCATACGGCGAGTGCAAACATGCCCGTCGCGCGGGCCAGAGCCTCGCGCACGCCCAAACGCGCAATAGCCTCGAGCAAAACTTCGGTGTCCGAGCTTCCCCGGAGCGTCAAAGGCCCTTGTTTTTCGAGCAAAATCCGCAATTCGCCGACGTTATATATCTCGCCGTTAAAAACAATCGCGAAGCGGCCGTCCGAAGAGATCATCGGCTGGCCGCCCGCCGCCGACAGGTCGCGGATCGACAGTCGCCTGTGGCCCAAAGCGACGCCGCGCGGAAGGTCGAACCAAGCCCCTTCGGCGTCGGGGCCGCGCCGCACGATGGCGGACGTCATCGCCCGAACCGTCGCGTTCGCTTCGCTTTCGCGAGCTTCGGTTTTTTTCCAGAAGCCTGCTATGCCGCACATGGAAAACTACATCTTCCAGGCGCCGTAATCGACGCCCTTCGCGCTTTTCCAAAAATGCGTCCGGTACAGGCGCAGCGCCTTGACGAGCGCGCGCAAAAAGATATTGCCACCCCACGGCAAACCGGCTTTTCGGACGAATTTCGGCAAAATCTGGAGCTTGTTGAAATTGACGGGCAGCGAATACCAATAAAGGGATTGCGGCTGGCCGTGAAAGACGAGCGTACCGTCGAAAAGCTGGAAGACCTGCAACGGCTCGCGGTAGTATTTGAGCGCGGCAATCGAGTTGTCCTTGATCTCAAAAAGAGGGAAAAGCTCTTTCGTGACGTAAAACGCGTTCTCGGCGTTGACGCAGACCAGCTCGTAGCCCTTGGCGCGGGCCATGTTCGTCATGGCCAAAAGGGACGTTCCCTGCTTGAGCAGAGGCTCGGGCTTTTGCACAAACTCGATGTTGTCGGGAACGCACGGGTTGAACTCGATCACGACGACCTTCGGGCGGAAAAGCTGAAGCGACTTGAAGATATAATAGTCGTTGCCGTCGATATCGACGGACAGAAGGTCCATATCCTTGGGCGCGCCCGCGCGCTCAAGAATATTGTCGAGCGAGGACGGCCCCGAAATTTCGACGAATTCCTTGACCAGAACGGCGCGCGAGCAACCCTTGAACGTGGCTTTCAGGTCTTCGAACTTGACGGGATTCGCCTCGATCAAGACGCCCGTCCAATTCTTGGAGTTAATCAGATGGTTGGTATTGCTGCAATGCTTGCCGTCCCACGCGCCGAATTCGCAGCACCAATGGTTTTGCGAGGCGGCCGGGATAATCTCAAAAATCTTTTCGATAATCCCGTCCTCGCCGAACTGCGACTGGGCGATGTTGCGGCGGCTGCGGTTTAAATACTGATTATCGGTAAACTCCGTCATACGAAACCCTTCACGAAAGAGATAGATCGTTCCACAAACGCTCCCACTGCGCGACGCAAGGGGAGCTTAAAGGCCTGCGGCGACGATTTCCGCCGAACGCGAAAACGGCGCGGACCAAATCGAACGCAGCGCGCCCCAAGGTCGCCGAGGATAACATCATAAATCGCCCATAGCGTCCAGCGCAAAAGAGGTTTTTCCGCGCCGCGCGCAAAGCGCTGAGCCGCCCCGTCATACGCTTTTTAAACCCCACGCCTTCCCGGCGATAGCCCAGCAGCACATCGGGAAGATTGGCAAAACAACTATCCTCGGCGGCGCGAAGAAGGAGCTCGAAATCTTGCGCCTTGGAGAATTTTTCGTCGTAGCGATGTTTTTTAAACCACGCGGCTCTTCCACACCACGCCGGATGATATAAAGGCCCTCCGCCCAGCGCCACCGCCCGCGCGATTTCCTTGTGGCCGAGAGGCAACCGCGTCACGATCCTCGCCGTTCCATCGCCCGAAAACTCCAGCGCATTGCAGCCGACAATATCGGTTTCGGGATGCGCTTGCAGATAGTCCAGTTGTTTTTGCAACCGCTCGGGAAAGCTCACGTCGTCGCTATCCATACGCGCAACGATGGGCGCGCGAGCGAGATCGATGGCGCGGTTCAGCGACGCCGCAAGGCCAAGATTCGACTCGTTGCGGACAACATGGATGCGTCCGTCGCCCAACCGCCCGGCCCACGCGCCGCTTTCGTCTGCCGAGGCGTCGTCGATCAGGATAAGCTCCCATGCTGACAGAGTCTGTTTTTGCAGCGACCGGACGGCGGCGGGCAACGTCGCGAGGCCGTTATAAACGGCCATCACGACGGAAATTTTAGGAACATCCGGCATAACCGTTTTACCCTCTTCGCCTCAAAGTTACATACACGGACGCCGTCAGCATCGCCCCAAACATGCTCAACAAAGACAAGCATATCCCGGGCAAGCCGAACAGCCTAAACAGAAACGGCGTCAGCGAAACGACGATCAGCAAGGCCGCCACATAAATCCACATGACGGGGAAAATGCGCCCTTGGGCGTTCAGATTCGCCTCAAGGCAGGAGAACGCCAGATAGGAAATCGAACAGCCGGAGAGAATGCGCAGCAAAGGCAGCGTCTGCGCACCGAATTCAGCCCCTAAAAAATGACCGACAATTTTGTCGCCGAACGCCGCCAAGGGCAGATAGTAAAACGCGGCAATCAGCAGAAGCGCCGCCCAGTTGGCCCTCATCGGAATTTTTGTGCTTTGGCTCGTGGCGTGGCGGCGGATCAAAACGTTATAGGTCGTTCCCAAAATCGCATAAAAGAGTATGTGCGCTTTCACGGTTAAATCGGTCGCAAGGGCGTAATAAGCGAAATCGTGCTCCGAAACGTGGCTTGCGGCGTAGGACTTGTCGAACAAGGAAACGACGAGCCAAGCCGCGGTTATAACGAACGTCATCGGGGCGAGTTTTAAATTGGCGCGGATTTCGGCCCAGTCAACGATCGGCAAAAACGCATAACGCGCACCCAAGGGGCCCGCGCAATACCACGCGTCGAGGATAACTTTCAAAACAGCCGAGGCCAGGAACGCGCCGACCACGCTTGTAAACGGGTCTTTTGTAAAGATAGCGATATAGAGCGCCGAGGCCCGCACGATATCGACCGCAAGGCGGATCATGTTGAGCGCGACGAGTTTATTGTGCGATTGGATGACGCTGACGAAATACGCGTCGAAAACAAGGAGGGCTACGGTCAGGCCCACCATCCGCAACGGCCCGGCATAATCCTGTTTTTGCCAGATGAGTTGCGCGATCGTATCGTTGGAAAAGAAAAGAACGGCCGCGCAAACGAGCGCGAGCATCCCATAAAGGGGCAAGGCGGCGCGAACGATTTTTTGGCCCGCCGCTTTTTCGTTTCGCGCAAGGGCGCGCGTATAGCGAAGCGTAACGGCGTAGGAAAGCCCGTTTTCGAGCAAGACCGAATAGCCGACCAAAACGCCGAAAAACGCGACAATGCCGTAGCTCGCCTGCCCGTAGGCATGCACATAGACCGGGATGGCCGCGAAGTAGGCGATATAAACGCCGATTTTGGAGAACAGCAGGGCCGACGCGTTAAAGATGTGGTGCTTGACGGCACGCGCGCGCGCAAAAAGATCGCCGCACGCGCTCGGCATAAACGATCTCCGTTCTTTTTCTTTCTCAACCATCGAAAGGCCCTCACCCCGCGCGAGCGGCCGGCGCGCGAATTTTCGCGCGCCACCGGTCGACGGGAACGATGATATGTTTGTTCAACAAGAAGGCAAAAAGCAGCGTCAGCCCCAGCACAAGGACGACTTTAAGCAATTTCCAATGAAGGCCCGGCGCGTCCATCATCAGATCGACCGCATAGATCACAAAGATATGGACGATGTAGATCGGATAGCTCAGCTCTCCCAAACGGCGGTCCCAGGCGTTCCGGTTGTTGAACAGAAAAGCGAGCGGAAGGATAAGAAAGACGACCCCGAACATAAAATTCGATTTGACCCACTCGTGAACCGGGAGGACGGGGTAAAGCGTGGCCAACGCAAAAACAACGACGAGGCTTTTCTTCGCAAGCGACGGCAGTTTTTCTGGCGCGAAGCGCGCCTTGTACCAAGCCGACACGTATTGATGCGAAAACGACCCCAGCAGGAAGAAAAGAAGCTCGGCCGGGAAAAACCGGTACGTCCACGGGTCTTTCAGGCCCAAACCGATCGAAAACAACGCGACCCGCACAAGGACGGCTCCGGCCAGAAAGCCGAAGAAGACTTTTTTTCGCACCAGCACAAAGGGCGCGATCATATAAAACGACATCTCAAGGCCGAGCGTCCATGCTTGCGGCACAAGCAGCGCCCGCCACAGAGGCGTCGCGCACGTCGTGAAATCGGAAGTAAACGCCAAATGCCCGGAAGAGCACGTGTCCATAAACATAGACCAATCCTGAAAAAACAGCGTCAGGTTCGAAAGAACCAGATAGACGTTCGCGCCCAAAGAGCCGTTTTTGTAATAGTCCCAAAAATTTATTCCGCTGAAATAGCGGACGTTCTGGCCGGTTATCGATGCAAAAGCCAGAAGGCCCAGCGTCAGCGCGGCAACGATGGCGTAAACCGGATAAAGCCGCAGATAGCGGCTGAGGTAGAAATCCGAAACGGTTTTATAGGAGCGGCGTTCGACCAGAATATAGGACATCAGAAAGCCGGAGATCATATAGAATATTTGCACGGCGTTCGTTCCGCCGACAAACATAAATCCTGCGCAGTGCCCCAGAACGACCGTCATCGCCAACAAAAATCTTAGCCCGCCCATTTAACCGCCCCGATGACTGTTGTCCGCACCGCGTGTGGCGACGACGTAATACCCGCCGCATAATGTCGATACGGCCTTTGGGTCCGCCTTGCGGGCTTTAAAGAAAAACCAGGCAAATGCAGGAAACAGAAGCGGCAGCGCCAGCGGATGCTGCCTGCCCGCGCGCGCGATCTCCAACGCGAGCCATTTAAAGTAGTTGCCCTCGGCATAAAGCCGGACGATATCGAAGCCCGTCTTTTGCAGCCAATGCTCAAGCCACCTATCCGAAAAGCCTGTATAGAAAAAGTACGGATCGAAATGCCGCAAACAGTTCGACGGCACGGTCAAAATCAGCGTGCCGCCCGGCTTTAATATCCGCGCGAGTTCTTTCAACGCCCCCGCCGGGTCGGGAAGATGCTCGAACACTTCCGTGCACAAAACGGCGTCGAACGTTCCGTCTTTTACCGGGATGGAAAGGATGTCGCAGGTGTAATCCAAAGGCCCGTAGCCGTAATTTTCCGTCAGGCCCGCGAATCCTTTTTGCGTATCGACCGTGACCTGCCCGAAGTCCTGCGCGAAGTATTTGAGATGAGCGCAATTTTTCCGGTACTGCTGGCTTCCGGCCCCGGCATCGAGGATCGAACGTCCCGCCGGAATCTTCTTCAGCTCTTCCCGGACGAACGCCCCGCGCTCGATGGAATTGTCGAAATACGCTCCGAACCGCGACTTGATGAAGTGTTTAAAGCGCGACATAAGCCCATCCTATCCCAGCAAGCGGCCGACGATTTTGCGCGACAGCCGCGCCAAAGAAAGCAGAACCGGCTTAAGCCCGCCGGGCGTGCGGTTAAAGATATACGTCCTCACGCTCGCTTTAAGAAACTGGCGGTGCTGAGCGTTGGACATAATGGAACGGCGCGTTTCATCGACCGCAACGCCTAACCGCCGGACGGCCGCCGCGGCCGCGCGCGTCCAAAGCCCGCGCTCGACCGCGTGGATATGGGGGAGATAATCGTCGTAGACGCCGTAAAAATCGGGATACTTTTCGGCGCGCCCGAGGGTGTTATGCTCGAAATCCCACGCGCTTTCGCCCGCGCGCAGAAGATCGAGAAGAACGTCGCGCCTCCAGATCGCCAGAACGGACGTGCGGTAAAGGGACTTTTCGCCGCACCGGCCGAAATCGCGGCTTATTTTGGCGTCGGGCCTCGGAAAACGGCGAAAACGCAGATACGCAGGGTCTTTGTCGGCGATAAAATCTATGAGGCGCGTGATCTTGTCGGCCTGCACGGGGCGAGAGAGAAAAACGTCGTCGAAAAACAGCCAAACGTAGCGATGGCCGATTTGATCGAGGCAAGCTTTGACGCTGCTGGACCAATCGGGATCGTCGCCGGATAAAATCGTTCGCACGCGGGGATCGTTGTGCGTTTTTTTATTGGCGAACAGGTAAACGGGATACGGGCACGCGGGCCAAAAGCGAAAGAACAATTCGAAAAAGACGGGCCACAAGTCGCTGTATTTGTCGCAGGACAAAACGACGATGCCGATATCGGGTTGGGCCGTTTTTAGAGGCGTCGTCATGCGTAGAACTCGCAGATTTTCTTTACAATATAAACGATCTGATCGTCCGTCAACTGCACGGCCGACGGCAGCCAAAGCCCCTTCTCGCCCACAATATTCGAGACCTTATGCTCGCCCGGTACCAGATAGGCTTTTTGCTTGTTGATCGGCGGGTACATCACGCGCGTGCCGACGTTCGCGGCTTTGAGATGCGCGATCAGGCCTTCCCTGTTATCCGCCAAAGAGTCGATAAACCACGGCGCCGTGCGGTCGAGATCGTGCGGGAAAAGGCGAATGCCTTTTACGCCCTTCAGGCCTTCTTCGTATTTCCGCCATATCTCTTTTTTGCGCGCGACGCGGGCCGGGAGCTTCTTCATCTGCTCAATCCCGATGCAGGCCTGCAATTCGGTGAACTTAAAATTGTACCCGAGCGTGTCGTGGATGTCGGTTCCGCCCTGCGCGCGCCCGAAGTCCTTGAGGCGGCGCAGTTTATAATCCATCTCGTCGCTGTCGGTAATCAGCGCGCCGCCTTGGCCGGTCGAAACGATTTTGGGCGCGGAGAACGAAAAACTTCCGATCAGCCCCGCGCGCCCGACGTGGCGTCCGTCCGGATAAAAAGACCCCAGCGACTGCGCCGAGTCTTCGATCAGGACGAGGCCTTTCTCTTTGGCCAGAGCCTCAAACGCGCCGATGCCGGATTTCGGGTAACGCCCGTTGGCAGAAACCAGCATAATCG
>CAYUPD010000017.1:0-13856 GCA_964446645.1 uncultured Rhodospirillaceae bacterium | reverse complement strand
TGAACACTCTTGAAGAGAAGACGTTCTCTCTTTTAAGAGAAACGATCTCCCTGATCGAAGACGGCGCGGGCAGATACAAGGGCCTTGTCCTGTACAACGAAGGACTCATCTTTTCGGCCGGAGCGGATCTGAAAGAAATTCTTTTCAATATTACGGCGTCCCGGTTCAAGGCGCTTTCGGATATCGTTCTTCGCGGACAAGAAGCGTTTCGCGCTTTGCGCTTCGCCCGTTTTCCGTCGGTGTCGGCGCCTGCAGGGGTAACGTTGGGCGGCGCGTGCGAGGTATCGCTTCATTGCTCGGCGATGCAGGCCCACGCGGAAACGTATATAGGCCTTGTCGAAGCTTTTATCGGAGTTATTCCGGGATGGGGCGGGGGCGTGCAAATGCTGGGACGCGCTTTTGAGGCAAGAAAAGCTCCGGGCGACGATAAGGTCCGTATTCTTAAGTTATTCGATACGCTTAGCGCCGGCAAAAAATCGTCGTCGGCTTTCGAAGCTCGCGATCTGGGTTTTTTGCGCGCGACCGACGGCATCACGATGAACCGGGATCGCCTTTTGTTCGATGCCAAGCGGCGTGTTTTGGAATTGGCCGAAGATTACATGCCGCCGGAGCCGTTCGCGTTGAAATTGCCGGGCGCTGCGGGATACGCCGCGCTGGAGGAAGCCATTAATGACCGCCACGCCAAAGGCAAAATAACGGCGCACGACGCGACGGTTCAAAAGGCTTTGGCGACTGTTTTGTGCGGCGGCGACGGCGAAGATGGGGCCGTCATGACCGAAGAGCAGCTTATCGATCTTGAGCAGCGCGAATTCATGAAGTTGGCGCGTATACCCGCGACGCTGGCGCGGATCGAACACATGCTCAAAACCGGCAGGGCTCTTCGGAACTAAAGGGTTTTAACGCACGAAAGACAGCAGGGGATTGGAGAAAATTCTCTGCCCTTCCGTTGAAAGCCGAAACCGCCGATATGTGCCCATCGAGAGTTGCCGCATACTCATTCGCGTGGGCGCATATTGCTGGAGGGGGCCGTTTTCGTCTTCCTCGTTCGTCAGGTCGTACCATGATTTTGATTGGAAAACATGGAACGATCCTTGCCCGGCAGAAGCGAGGATTTTCTGGGCGTTGTTGAGAAGCGTTTCGGTTCTGACGGCGGCGAAGCGGACATTGCTTTCGATTTGAGCGGCGTTGGAGCCGGACTCGTTGCCGTAAAAACGATTGTTTCGCCTTTGCTGGATGATGCGGGCTGCATCCAAATGCAGGCCACGAGGAACGATTTCAATGTTTTGGAGCGCATCGAGATCGGCGATGGGGTAAAGAAAAAAAGTTCTTTCGCCGTTCTTGTTTTCTTCGCAATAGCTATGGAACCTGTATTTATTATACGAAATAATATAGGTTAAGTAGCCTCCGTTTCCATCGTCTTTTGCAATAGACCAACAGACGGGGTTTTTGTCAGCGGAAAGGGGAAGTTTTGTCGAGGTTCCTTGATAGTAGGACAATACCGGCTTTCCGTCGAAGAACGTCATTTGAGTAATTGATTTGAACGGTCCTCGGCCGATAACCAGACAGGTGTGCCATCCTTTGGGAGGAATGTTTTCTTCGTCGTCGATATAATTTTTTCCAAGGAGTTCCAGACCTGCGCGAAAAAAGTCTTTCAACATAATAAATTGCCTTCCTATCAATATTCTTTAGGAACAAAAGCTACAGATTATGCTCAAACGGTCTTGCAAAAGCGGGAGATTTTGCTCTTAGCCTGTCGTAGCTTTTTTCGGCATAAAGTTGCCGCAAGCTGTTCGGGCCGAGTTCATAAATCTCTTTTTCGGAATTAAACGAACAGCGCGTGAGATTCTGGAAGTAATAACGAGAACCGGAAAGGGCGTTGTTCTGGATTTGGTCGGTGTCGCGGAAAAGGCCGGTGACGATTTCTGCCGCCTTTTCGATTTCGCTAAGGCGCTCTATTTGTCCGGAGAGAGGGACGGCATTAAGCGCGTGTGCCTGCCATTCCTGGCTGCGGATGCTTTCGATCTGCATCGGCAGGGTTTTCGCGTTCTCCATGCCTTTTCTGTAGGATAGAGTGTCATATTCGGGAATGGGAGAGATGGCATATGCCTCGTCTCGGCCCCAATAATTTAAGGAATGCTGCTTGATATAATAACGCCCTCCGTTAACGTTCGGTGGGCCGCTTATCTCAAGATCGTAGCTGATTTTATAAACCCAAGCGCCGCCGTCGGAGTCTGCTTTGGTCAGCTTCCATGAAACGGGAATGGATGAGAAGGGAGGAAGATAGCCGCCCGCGCAATGTTCATAGCACAGCATAAGTTTGCCGTTGTGGTGAACGGACTTTGTCACCTCGTCCCATGCGCCGCGCGTTACGATGATGTTTGTATGCCAACCGTCTTGGGGAATTTTATATATGGAATCCTTGTAATTCTTTCCGTTTGTTTCCCCGTGCTCGCGCCAAAAATCTTTCAAGCTCTCAAACATGTTCTCCTCCGGAATTTCTTAAGTATGCCGCATCTTACAAAAAATCCGGCATAGCCAAAAGAACATTCGGACACACCGTACTTATGGTTAAAACGAGGGTTATGCGTCGATCCAGTTGCCGATTTGCTCGATTTTTCTGAGCAAAATTTCCGGAGAAACGGGCTTCGTTAAAAACGTCGTCGCGCCGCTGCCGAGCGCGAGGATCAGGCTCTTTTGATCGGTAAAAGACGTTAGCATGATGATCGCGACGTCTTTGAGCGCGAGATCGCCGCGGCAGACTTTCAAGAACGAAAGCCCGTCCATTTCGGGCATGTTCCAGTCGAGAATAATGATCTTGAACATATCCTTCGTTTTTACCACGGCCTTGATTTTCTCAAGGGCGTCTTTGCCGTTGTTAGAGACGTGGACATTTTTATATCCGGCCTCGTTAAGGACCTTTATCGTTGTGTCCTGAGCGGCCTGATCGTCGTCGACCAGAAGGAAGGGCGTGTCGGGTGCTATCATAAGACATCCGAAAATATGTATAAGCGCTTCTTCGTAGCAGACATAAACGGGATTCGCCACAATTTTAGGGCATTGGATGAGGGGAGATTAAGGCGCGATAGGCGCGTCCGAAAAACTCAGGCTGCAAGAAATGGATTACTGCTTGATATGGCATATAAAAAAGAGGCTTTATGGATCGGCGCTGCGAAACGATTTTTGCGAAAAAGGAATCGTGTTGCAGCGCACTCTATGTTAAAGAACTTTCATGAAAATCAATGCTGTCAGGAACAGGAAGGCCCCGGCAAACGACAGGCGCCCACACGTTGTGCGCGAGATGCCGCGCGTCTTTTACGCCCCTTCTTTTTTTGGCAAGAAAAAAATAGCGGCGCTTATCGTCGCGGTCTTCGGTGTTTTCACCGTCAGCTTTGCCGGAGCGATGCTTAAAATGTCGGTCTCCGGGGCGGAGGCCGAACGTCCAGGGTTCGATATCGTGCTTAGTTCTGCCGCGCCTGCGCCCCAAAACGATGACGATGAATTATCTAACAATCAAAACACGTTGCCGCCAGCTTTTGAAGTAACAGTTTCGGACGATGCCGGGGATTACGCTACCGTCGCGCAGAGGATGTTAAGGCAAGGGGATGTCGATCAGGCCGTTAGATATCAGCGCCTTGCCGTCGCGCGGCATCCCCAAAATATGTTCTATCGCTTCGAGCTTGCCGTTATGCACGACCGACTTTCGGACAAGCAGGGCGCTGCGGTTCTCTACCGGCAGGTTGTCCGGGCCTATGACAATCGCGACAAAACATTGCCCAAGAAATTCGATATCGAAGGCGTCCGCCGCCGGTTGGCTTATTTGGAGTCTACGGCCCCGTGACTTTTCCGGTTGCCGTGTCAAAGGACTGATCCGGCTTCAGCGCAATTTTCTTCTCGGCCCCTCCATTTTCCCGCCATGCGAGGCGGACTTCATCCTCGGCGACTTCGAGAACCCGCAAATCGCGGCTCTGTGTGGATGGCGTCCATTTTTTACCCTGAAGCCACAAGACCCAGTCGTCCGGCCCGTAATACAGAACGGCGCCAAGATGAATGTCGCCCTCTGCTTCCGGGGGCGCTCGTGGGGCCAGGATCGAGGCGGCATTTGCTTCCTGCGGCGTGAAAAACAAAGACGTGCGCGGCGGGCCATCGTTAGCCGCATAGGACGGACAGGCCGCGAGCAAACAAAGAAGAAATAAAAGAGTCTCTTTCATCGTTGTCTCTCCGCAAGAGTCGTCTCTGCGCCGTTAGAGAGCCATTCTCCGTTGGCCGTGAGCCGCACGTTGGCAATGCCGATGGGCGCGTCGTCGCCGCCGATCCGCCGCAAAGACATTTGTCGCAGAGAAATTTTTCCCGGCATGGTGTGGCTTACGGCGTCGAGGAAGGCGTAAGCGTCGATATCGGTAGGGGCGTCCGCCGTCAAGGACCACCGGCTCGTCGCGAGCGTCTGCTTGCCGCCGAGGGTTTCGACGGGCGTTTTTTCTTCCGGCGACAGAGTATAGGAAAGATGGGTCAGTCCCGCTTCGGCGGCGCGGCGCTCGAAGACGCGGGCGGCGCGAAGCCTGTCGGCGGGTGCGAGGAATTTCTTTGCCGTTTCGCCGTCGATCTCGGGCTTCATTTTTTCGACGGCGGCAAGGTCGTCGCGCATTTGGCGCAGCGCTTCGGCGGCCCGCTTGTTTTCGCTTTTTAAGGAAGCCAGCTTTTGCGCGGCCTTGTCTTCGGCAAGGCCCAGAACGGGCTTATTTGCGGCGGCGACAAGGATCGAAAGCGCCAAAAGTCCGATCCATGTCCGGTGGGGGCGAAAATCGATCATGGCTCTTTCCTTTCGAGAACGATCTCGCCGGATGGCGTTTCGTCCAAGACGGGCCGGGACGTAACGGAGTCTTGCGGCAGGGCGGGATAGGGGGGCTTGACGTGCGCGACGGCAAAATCGGGCATGGCTTGCGCTATATCGCGGACAATGCCCGAAAAGGCGTCTACGGCGTCGGCTCTTTCCTTGTAAGAAGTCGCGTCCGCGAGACGCAGGCCAACGATGAATTTTTCGCCGCCGTCGGAATCGCTTCTCCATTCGAGGGAGTCGAGCGCGGACTTTTCGTCAAGGCCGTCCGCGAGTTCGTTGAGTCCCGGCCAAGGCAGGGGAGAGGGTTTTTCGAATATATGCCGTCTCTCCAGAGCCTGCCGCATGCGGCCGAGAGGCTCCGTCAGAGGCGCGGCTTGGGAACGTTCGCGGTCGAGATAGGCGCGCGCTTCGGCCAGTTGCGACGTTTCCTTTTGCGCCTGATAAAGCGTCGCCGCGAGGCTGCCCGCGCGCCAGAAAGTCAAAACGAGAGTGGCGGCAAGGCTCGCTTGGGCTATGCGCGTTCCCCAGAACCGGATGTCTTGCGTGAGGCGCGCGTTGCGAATGTCGGGCGGCGCGAGAGGAAGCCGGAGGCGGAAGGCATCGCGCGCGTCTACGGCGAAAAGAACGTCCGCCGCGCCGTCATCCTCGAAATCGGGAAGAGACAGCCCGAGATTTTGCGCGGCCTGCGCGGGAGGTAAGGAGCGAACGGATTTTAAAGACAGATTTTCGAGCGCCGCCGTTTCGTGAATGTCGCCGGGCATTAGAAGCAGAACCGAAAGCTCTTTCGGCGAGCGCAAGCCTTGCCGCGACAGGTAATCGAGACTTGCCTTGATGTCGCGCGCGACGATATCGGGTTCTGAGATGCGTCCGTCCGGGGAAGGCAGCGGCGTCAGGCGCGTCAGGACAAGATCGTCTTTGTAAGAGACGATTTGCCGGAATCCGCCCGACTTCTGGCGGCTGACCATCATGGCCCAACCGTCCGAGGCCTCCGGCATCAGGCGCGCCATAAGGCGGGCGCCCTCGACGGGCAGAAGGGCGATCCGGGGCAGGCGGATGTGCAACCGGTCGGCCCATGCGAAAACGGGATTGCTTTCGTGAAGCCCGATCATAAGAACGCGGTTTGGCGCTTTTTTGAAATTCAGGCAGGAGATCAATCGCGCCGAAGGGAAAGCTTGTTTGAGACGGCGCTTGGCAAGTTTTGCGCGATCAAGGAAATTCAGAGACGGCAAATCGTCGCGACGGAAATCGAGCGACAACGTGTCGGCGAGCAGAACGATATCGGCGTCCGGATAACCGGCGACGAAGGCGGAAATTTTTTGCATAGCCGATTTGTCGTTCGATGAAACGAACGAAGCGTGGGCGGCATGGCCTTCGGGCGGAACGGCGACGATGCCGTCGTCGCCGATCGAAAGAACGATCCGAGAGGGCTTGAAAAGCGTTTTCATATCCGCCCTCCCAACACAGAAAGGCTTCCGTAGAGCGGGCCGAGCGTGGCAAGGACGGTCCACGCCAAAAGCAAGCCCACGATCAGCGTCAAGCCGGGTTCGAGAAGGCCGATGAAAGAGTCGACGGCGCGCGCGGCCTCGCGGTTGTACGACTCCGCGATGGTCTCGAGGCTTTTAGCGATGTTTCCGCTGCGCTCGCCGACGCGCAATGCGCCGACGGCGAAGGGCGGAAGGACGCCTTCAAGCGCGCTTGAGAGAGCCGCTCCGTTGTGGACGCGCTGCGCGGCGTCTTTGATGCCGGATTGCAGGGCGCGGTTGCCGACGGTTTCGTTAGCCTGTTCGAAACACGAGGACACGTCGCAGCCGCTACGGAAAAGAATAGCGAAGCTTTGAGCGAAGCGCGCGATGTCGGTCTTAAGGACGATGACGCCGACGGCAGGAAGTCGCAAAAGCGCGCGGTCGAAGATTAAAGCGAAGGACGGGGATATTTTACGCGCCGCGAAAGCAGCTACCGTTGATGCAATAAGGCTTGCGAAAAGGCCGGGGCCGTAAGAAGCGATAAAAGACGACGTAGCGATCAGCGCGCGCGTGGCAAACGGCAAACGTCCGCCGAGACCGTTCAAGAACTGCACGATCTGGGGGACGACGGCGGTCATCATGAATAGGGACGCGCCGCCCGCGACGAGGAACAGGAAGAGAGGGTAGCGCAAAGCGCGGCGGAGGCGCTCGTGCGTTTCCGCGCGGGTTTTTGTCAGGCGCGAGAGGAAGCGGAACGTCGCGGCCATGTCGCCGCTTGCTTCGCCTGCGGCGACGATGGAGATCAAAACGGGCGGAAAGAGACCCGAAAACATGCCGAAAGAGGCGGCGATGCCTTTTCCGTCAGCGACGGCGTTCGAGATTTGGGTCAGAGCGTCGGCGAGAACGCGAGACGAAACCGTGGGGTTAACGTCGTTCAGCGCGTCGGCGAAAGGAATCCCTGCCTGTAAAAGATCGCTCAGGCGCGCGCAAAGCTCGCTGGCCTCGGTCCGCCGGGCCCGCGAACGCGAGAAGGAAAAACGCAAGGAAGAATTCTTTTTTTCGCGCGCGTCGATCAGCTCAAGCCCGGATTGCCTAAGGTAGTGGCCGAGCTCGTTTTCGTTGGAGGCGGACATTTCGCCGCGTGAGACGCGGCCCGAGGCATGAACGGCGCGGTAGGCAAAGGCGGGCATCAGAGTAACCTCGTCATATCGACGTTGCGGCGCAGTTCGTCGAGGCTCGTTTCGTGGCGCAAGACTTTGGCGATGCCGTCCTCGGCCATGGAAACAAAACCCTCTTTCAAAGCCTGCCGCCTGAGGGCCGCGCGCGGCGCGTCCGAGGCGATCAGTTCGTCCATCTCCGGCGATAGGCGCAGGATTTCCGTGACGGCTGTGCGTCCGCGATAGCCCGAATGGCCGCAATGCGGGCACCCGGCGCTTTCGGCGACGATTACGGGGGCGTCGATGGCGGCTTGGGATTCGCAAAAACCGGAGCCAAGAACTTCTTTCGCAGGGACGCGGCGTGCGCCGAGAATTTTCATTTCCTCGGGCGTTGCTTCGCGCGTTTTCTTGCAATGGGGGCAGAGGGTGCGGATCAATCTTTGCGCGACGATTCCGGCGACGTTTCCGGCCAGAGCGCGCGAAGAGAGGCCGAGATCGTTCAAGCGAGGCAAAGCGCCGAACGAGTCATTGCAATGCAGGGTCGAGAAGACCTGATGTCCGGTCATGGAGGCGCGAAGAGCCATGCGCGCCGTGTCGTCGTCGCGGACTTCGCCGACGAAGATGATGTCGGGGGCTTGGCGCAAAAGGCCGCGAACGCCGTCGGCGAAGCCCATGCCTTGATTTTCCTGAACGGCGGTTTGGCGGATCATCTCGAACTGGTACTCGACGGGCTCTTCGAGAGTCATAATGTTGACGTGCACGCTCGAAAGACGCTTCAGCATGGCGTAAAGGGTCGTTGTCTTGCCGCTGCCGGTTGGCCCCGTGACGAGAACGATCCCCTCGGGCCGTTCGAGGAGAAGCCCGAGTTGCTTCAGGTTGAACGCGCTGTAGCCGAGGGCGTCGAGAGGGAGCAAAGCCCGCCGGTGATCGAGGACGCGGACGACGATGTTTTCGCCCCGGACGGTTGGCATGACGGCCATGCGGAAGTCGATGTCATGGCCGTTCACTTGCATATGGAAGCGTCCGTCCTGCATGCTGCGGGTATCGGCGATGTTCATGCCCGCCATGATCTTGAGGCGGTGCGACAGAGGGGCCCAATGCGAGATATGAAGAGCCCGTTTTTGGCGAAGCACGCCGTCGATCCTCAAACGCAGGCGGACGAACGAGTTTTCGGGTTCAAAATGGATGTCGGAAGCGCCTTCGCGCACGGCGTCGGTGAGGACGGCGTTGACGAGGCGGACGACGGGATGCAGCCACGCTTCGTTTTCGCTTGAGACGGAAGCGGCGGTTCCCTCAAGTTCTTCGAGAATGTGCTCGAATCCTTCGTCCGTGCGGGCCAGCGCGTCGAGTGTCTCGGCGATGTCGGTTTCCGAGGCGATAAGCTGGACGATGTCGGAGGGGCGCGGGAAGTAGCGGCGCACTTCGTCCAAAGCTCCGATGTCGAGGGGATCGGCGACGGCAAGGCGCAGCGTCTGGCCGTCGAAAGAGACGGGAATGACGCGGCATCGTTCGGCGACGGAGTAAGGAACGCGGCCGAATGCGCGCGGATCGACGGAGACCGTTTTAAGGTCGATGCGCTCGAGCCCTGTATGGTCGGCCAAAGCGCTTGCGAGCCCCTCGTCGCTCAAAAAGCCGAGCCGGACGAGGATTTCGCCCAAAGGCTCGCGGCTGCGGCGCTGCTCATGAAGGGCAATCGAGATTTGATCGGAAGAAAGGAGTCCGGCGTGCAGCAGCCGCTCGCCGAGGCGAAGAGGAACGCCGCTTGTCGTTTTGCGCATGGGGAGAACGACGTTCATGGAGCCTCCCATGTCGAGGCGCAAGCGCCGTTGCCGAGCATGCTGACAAGGGCATTGCGGTCGGCATAAGCAAGAACGTCGTCGTAGGGGTCTGCATTGTTGACGAGAACAGGAGCGTCATAGAACGACGCGTCGTCATCGGCATTGCACCGGGCGTAACCTCCGTGCGCGCTGCACGCGGCATAAGTTGAAGGGAAGGGCAGGATTCCGTTTTTCGTCTTAGGCGTTGCGGCGTAAGAACCATAACCGGCTTGTCCGTGGCTTACAAAGACGACGGAAGCGCGTTGTGTTGCGCCCGTTTCTCCGGGCGTCAAGGATGTGACGGAAAGGATCGCGGCGGACGTCCCTTTTTTGCAGAGGCCTTTTGCGGAGAAACCGATTTCCGACGAAGCGCATGTTCCGTCGGCTGCGTCGGCGGCGGTGCAGGGGGCGGTCGGCGGGGCGGCGGCGGGAGAGGGGTTCGTCAGGCCTGTATCGACGCGCATCGTCATCCAGTGTCCCCAACCGTCGCGCGCGGTCGACGGAGGAACCCCGAGCGCGACGAAGGGGGGTATTCCTTGCGCCGAGGGGCACGCGCCGCAAACGGTCGAAGAGGAAGAATAACCCAAGCGTCCGAAGTTAGAACCCGTTCCGCCGGGAACGGCGGGGCAGGGCAGGCAGCCGTTGGCCTGAACGAAGGCGGCGGTCGCGGTCATCAGCGAGCGCAGATTGCTTTGGGTGAGGGCTTGCTGTTGGGCTTGGCGCATGGACGCAAGCGCGGGAAAAACCGTCATGATGACAAGCCCCATGACGACGAGGACGACAGCCATTTCCGCGAGCGTAAAGCCGGACAGAGAGGATTCATAAACGCGTCCGCTTGGCGGCGCTGGCTGCTCCGCTCGTGTCATGAGTCTACATCTTTGCGCACATCGTGTAGCTCTTCGACGCGTCGTATGAGGCGGCAGGCGCGCCATCCACGGACTCGCCCGCAGTGCCGGTCGAAACCATGGCCGAGACGGAGCCTGTGTCGCTTATGCCGTCGTCAAGGCGCGAGTCGATCGACATGGCGGCGTCGCCCGGAACGTCGCTGAGGCAAATCACGTTGCTCGTGAAAGCGCCGGTTCCGTCGAAAGCGCCGTGTTGGAAGCCGTAAATGCCGCCGAAGGGATTGGTGGGTTGAGACACATCGCTTCCGGCGCCCTTAACGAGTCCAGCGGCGCGCAAGTCGGCCCAAAGAAGACGCGTCTCGGCCGTGTTGGAGGAGCTATCGAAAGTGCCGTCGAGTGTGCCGTTGGCGGACTCGGTCGCGGCGGGGATATCGGCGCTCGGGAAACGCTCGGTCGCTTGGGCGTCGTCGCCGGGCATCGCGCCGTAATTCTGGACGTAGGTCTGGAATTGGGCTTCGTAGGCCTGGATGGCGTTGACGGCGTTGGTGATCTGGGCGTTGAGCATGATCTGCCGTCCCGACAGGACGCCGCCGATGATAAGGCCGATGATGACGAGGACGATCGAAAGCTCGACGAGCGTAAAACCGGCGGTGGAGGCATATCTCTTTTTCATAGTGTATCTCCGTTTATGAGGCAGGGTCTGAAGGGGTGTCGGAATCGTCGAGAGCGTCGTCCGAGAAGGACGCCGAATGCGCCGCAGGGACGTTAAGCGGGCGCGGGTCGGGAGTATAAGTCCGGTAGAGGTCGCGGTCGGCGCCGTCTGGGGAAGGCTGACCGGCGATGGTGGCGCGCAGAAGGATGACGAGTTCGGTTGTACGGGCCTGATTGTCGCGCGATTTGAAGAGGTTTCCGAGGAAAGCGACGTCGGAGAGGCCCGGAACGCCCTGATCCTCGTTGATCGAGCTGTCCTGCATCAGTCCGCCCAGAACGGCGATTTCGCCCGAATTGAGCTGGATGACGGAATCCATTTCGCGCACGGCGAGAACGGGGATTTTGGATGCGACGGCGTTTGTGACTCCTGCGGCGGCGGCGTTGAGGCCGATGGAGGGGTCTGAGACTTCCTCGACGACGCGCGAGACGGTGGGGCGCAGGGTCATGGTGACGCGGTTGTTCTTGGCGTCGATAGAGGGCTGAACGGTCATGATGAGCCCGACGGGAACCGTGCGCGGCGTGCTGGTATAGACGGGATTGGTGGTGATCGAAGCGCCGCTGGCGTTGGTCGTGGTGGTGAATTGGGCCTCGGTGACGAAGTAGACTTTGTTGGTGGCGACCTTCATGACGGCGGTTTGGTTGTTGAGAACGGTGATGCGAGGGGCCGAGAGGACGCGCGTGGTGCCGAAGGTCTGAACGAGGTTGAGAATGCCGCCGAAATTCGCGCCCGCAATGCCTGCGGTGAAATAGCCGTTAGCGTCGAGCGTTGCCTGCGTGCCGAAGTTCGAGGCGATGCCGACGGTATTGCCGAGCGAGAGGTCGTTTTTAAAAACGCCGGACCAGTCGATGCCGGAGGCATAATCTTCGTTCAGTTCGACCTCGATGATGCGGGCGTCGATAAGAACTTGGGCCGAAGCCTTTTTGCGCAATTCGGCAAAATAGGAGGCGAGGGCGTCGTGTTGGCGCTGCGAGGCGAAGACGGTCACGATGCCGGCCTGCTTGTTGAGGCTATAATTGGTTTTGCCGTCAGATTTTTTGCCGCCAGCGCCCAGAATCTGAGAGATCGACTTTTCCGTTTCGGCCCAGAAGTCGGCGTCGGAGGAGCCGGTGACCTTGGAGGTCGAATTGTTCTCGGCCACGGTGTGCCCGCCGGAGCCGGACGACGAGCCTGAGTTTCCATTGTCGCCGATATCCACGTCGAAAACGTTCGTGGCGATAGACGTGTCGCTTGAGGCGTGGCGGGCGAGGCTCAGGTAATCGAGGCGATAGGATTTCTGATAAGGCTCGTCGGGCTTGATGCGAATATACGAGCCGTCGGCGATGTAGCGCAGGTTTGCAAGCGTACAGATGCGTTTGAGAACTTTTTCGAACGGCTGGTTGCGCGCGGAGACAATAACGCTGCCCTGCACGCGCGGGTCGATTTCAAGGTTTGCGCCCGTCTTGCGCACAAGCTCCATCAGAACGTCGCGCACGGGAACGCTGTCGGTCACGTCGATGCTGACGAGTTTCAGAAGAGGCGAATCCGCAAACGCTTCGCCGCTTCCGTCCATGTCCTCGTCGCCGGGAAGTTTGGGGATAGGCGGAATGCCGGAATCTTTTTTGCTTTTGGCGGCGGGTTCGGCAGGTGCGCGATCCCGCAGGGCCAGATAGTCCTCGCGGCCCAAGTTTCCGGCCGGGTCGATGGCGTTCGTCGAGACGAGTTTAGCCGACGGCGAGCAGCCCTGAACGCAAAGCAGGGGCGATATCAAAAGTAAAAGATGAAGAAGCTGCCGTAGCTTCATGGAAATTAACTATATAAGGGTTTATAAATACACGAGTGTTCGGCAACCCTTCTATGATGAGTTGCACATGTATGTCAAAACGCACGGGAGGGGGGAGGTTGTGGATAAGTCGCTATTTCTGGGGATAACTCACGTTCCTGAAGAAGGGCTAAGGCAATAACTTGTGCTCCGTCCTCCGGCGGCTTCTTTTTCGAGAATGCCGCGTTTTACAAGGTTGTCGATATCCCTGAAGGCCGTGTCTTGCGAGCATTTCGATATTTTTGCCCATTTGGAAGACGTCAGTTTTCCGAAGAATCCGTCGAAGAGCCGATTGATCATGGCGCGTTGCCGGTCGTTGAAAGAGTCGTTCGCATGCGTTTCCCAAAACCGCGCTTTGCGCAGAACGTTTGCAAGAGCGGTCTCGGCGCTTCCCGTGGCTTTGTCGAGGCAATCCAAAAACCATTCGAGCCAAGGCGTAACGTCGGTGCCGTTTTTCTGAGTTCTTTCCAGAATGTCGTAATAGGCGTTTCTTTCCTGCCTGATTTGCGCCGACATGCTATAGAATCGTTGAGCGCTCTTTTCGGAACGGGCCAAGGTCATATCGGCGATCGTTCGGGCAATGCGTCCGTTTCCGTCTTCGAACGGATGTATGGAGGCAAACCAAAGATGCGCGAGGCCCGCTTTCAACACCAAATCGATGTCATCCTTGGCTTCGTACCATTTCAAGAAAGCCCGCATTTCTCCGGGAACGCGTTTTGCGCCGGGCGCTTGATAGTGAATCTTCTCCTGTCCCATGGGGCCCGAAACGACTTGCATCGGGCCGTTTTTGTCGTCCCGCCAATCGCCGACGATGATTTTAAACATGCCGCTGCGGCCCGTGGGGAACAGCGACGCGTGCCAATCGAAAAGGCGCGCTTTCGTAAGAGGCTTGTCGTAATGCTGCGTCGCGTCGAGCATCATTTCGACGACGCCTTCGACGTTGCGGTCCGCCGGAACGAGTCCGGCGATATCCATGCCCAAGCGGCGGGCAACGGACGAACGGACTTGGTCTTGATTTAAAGTCTCTCCTTCGATTTCTCCGGACTTGACGATGTCTTGCGTCAACGTTTGGAGGAAGGCCTCCTTGCGAAGCGTAAAGCCCAGCCCTTCCATGCGGCCGACAAGCCTGCCTTGGCGGTGGCGAACGGAGATGAGTTTGTTCGCCAGTTTTTTCTGATCCCATGTCAGCGCGGGCCAGTTTTTTAGTTCATGGAGGTACGTCATTATTCA
>CAYUPD010000016.1:4269-14306 GCA_964446645.1 uncultured Rhodospirillaceae bacterium | reverse complement strand
CGATTACGGACGAAATGCGCGCGAAGGCCGCCGGGGTCGACGTAGTTCTTCTAGTCAGCGACAACGACGACCGCGTGCGGGCGCTGTTGAGGCTCGATAACTTCGTCGATACCTATTTGTTTGTGGGCCGCCCGGTCGAGCCGAAGGTTTTGGCGCATATGGCGACGACGCAGACGGCCGTGGACGAATACAAGCAGTTGGAGGGCAAGCGGTTCGGCCTTCAGATGATTATCGGGGCGATTTTTGCCGTCATTACGCTTTTGCTGCTTTTGGCGTCGGTGTGGATCGGGCTTAATTTCGCCACGAAGCTGACGCGGCCCATCGGCGACCTGATCGCGGCGGCGGACAGGATTCGCGGCGGCGATCTGAGCGCGCGCGTCGGCGAAAGGTCTCAGGACAGTGACGATGAACTCGAGCTTTTGGGACGCGCCTTCAACCGCATGACGAGCCAGATGGAGACGCAGCGCACCGAGCTGATCGATGCCAATCGGCAGCTCGATTTTCGCCGCCGTTTCAGCGAGGCGGTTTTGTCGGGCGTTTCGGCGGGCGTCATCGGCCTCGACCCGAAAGGCCACATCAACCTGATGAACGCATCGGCGGCGGGTTTCTTCGCCGTTAAGGATCCGCGCTCGTTCAACGGGCGGATGCTGGCGGACTTGGCTCCCGAAATCCAGAACGTCATCGAGCAGATGCCCCGCGACGCCGAGCTTGTCGGCGAGCAGGTCGAAATCCGCCGTCCCAACCAGCCCACGCGGACGATCCTCGTGCGCATATCGTCCGAGCACGCGGGAACCGAGACCAACGGCTACGTCGTGACGTTCGACGACGTTTCGGACCTTCTTTCGGCCCAGCGCAAGGCCGCGTGGGCCGACGTGGCGCGCCGCATTGCGCACGAGATCAAAAATCCGCTGACGCCCATTCAACTGTCCGCCGAGCGCCTGCGCCGCAAGTATTCGGGCGAGGTCGTGACCGATCCGGACGTTTTCCAGACCTGCACCGACACCATCATCCGCCATGTGGACGATATCGGCCGCATGGTCGACGAATTCTCGGCGTTCGCGCGTATGCCCGCGCCGGTCATCAAGATTCATGACGTCAGGGAAATCGCCCGGCAGACGATGTTCCTTCAAAGCAGCAGCCGTTCCGACATCCGCTATGCGCAGGATATCCCGGCCAAGCCTTGCGTCGCGGAATGCGACGCGCGGCAGATTGCGCAGGCGCTGACGAACCTTCTCAAGAACGCCGCCGAGGCTATCGACGCGCGCGCCGAGCAGCCGGAAGGCGACGCGCCGAAGGGGTCTATTTTCATGCGGTTGGCCTGCGACGACAAGTCCATAAGCCTGATCGTCGAGGACGACGGCAAGGGACTTCCGGTCGAAGAGCGCAACACGCTGACCGAGCCTTACGTTACGACGCGCAAGAAGGGGACGGGCTTGGGGCTTGCCATCGTCAAGAAAATCATGGAAGACCATCATGGAGAGCTGGTTTTGGAGGATCGGCAGGGCGGAGGCGCCATCGTTAAGTTGATTTGGCCTCTAAACCAGCCCAAAGGGGAGGCTTTGTCGAAGGGAAACGAATCTGATAAGCTTCCCGGAACTGCCTCGAAAAGCAAAACGGCGTAGTTCGGGTTCTGTTTTTATCGGACCCGTAAAATAAGGAGTGCGAACGGATCTATGTCTTTAGGAGTTAAAGAGAGGGGGTTAACGAGCGATATTCTGGTCGTCGACGACGAAGCGGATATCCGCGCCCTGATCAAAGGCATTTTAAACGACGAAGGCTTGTCGGTGCGCGAGGCCGCGAATTCGGACGAGACGCTGAAGTCGATCGCGCTGCGCCGCCCGGCGCTTGTGATTTTGGACATTTGGCTGACCGGAAGCACGATGGACGGGTTGCAGATATTGCAGCATATCCGCCGCGACTATCCCGATACGCCCGTCATCATGATCAGCGGGCACGGCAATATCGACACGGCCGTTTCGGCCATCAAGATGGGCGCCTACGATTTCATCGAAAAGCCGTTTAAGGCCGACCGACTGATTTTGCAGGTTCGGCACGCCTTGGACGCCGCGCGCCTGAAGCGCGAAAATCTGGAGCTTAAATTCCGCGCCAACGCGGATTACGAGATCATCGGCAAGTCGTCCGCCGTCAACCAGATCAGGCAAATCATCGAGCGCGTCGCGCCGACCGGAAGCCGCGTCCTGATTTTGGGGCCGTCGGGCTCGGGCAAGGAAACGATCGCCCGCGCGCTTCACTCCGTTTCCAAGCGCGCCGAGGGGCCGTTTATCGTCGTCAATTGCGGATCGATGGACGCCGAGCATCTGGAGCTCGATCTTTTCGGCACCGAGCACAGCCCGACGGCGGGCAGCCGCAAGGTCGGTTTGTTCGAGCAGGCGCACGGCGGCACGCTTTATCTCGACGAGGTCGGGGATATGCCGCTCGAGACGCAAAACAAGCTCGTTCGCCTGCTGCAAGAGCAAGCCTTTACGCGCGTCGGCGGCACAACGAAGGTCGAAGTGGACGTGCGCGTGGTCGCGAGCAGCAGCGGCGATTTGCAGATGGCCATTCAGGAAGGAACCGTCCGGCAGGATTTGTATTACAGGCTTAGCGTCGTTCCGATCAAAGTTCCGGCTCTGTCCGAGCGGCGCGACGATATTCCCGTCATTGCCAATCATTTTTTGGCGCGCGCGGCTGAGGCGTCGGGCACGCCGCCGCGGAGCCTTGGCGAAGACGCGATGGCGGCCCTGCAATCCTACGACTGGCCCGGCAACGTGCGGCAGCTTCGCAATGTGATGGAATGGCTTATGATCATGGCGCAGGGCGCTTCCGGCGATCCGATCCGCGCCGACATGCTGCCGCCCGAAATTACCTCGGCCGCGCCCGGAGTTCTGCGCTGGGAGAAGGGCGGCGAGATCATGAAGCTTCCCTTGCGCGACGCGCGCGAAATGTTCGAGCGCGAATATCTTCTGGCGCAGGTCACGCGTTTCGGCGGCAACATCTCGCGCACGGCCAGTTTTATCGGCATGGAACGCTCGGCTTTGCACCGCAAGCTTAAGTTGCTCGGCGTGCACGGCAACGGCAGCGAAACCCAGCCCATCGTTTCGGAAAATATAAATTGATGAAGAAGACGTTTCCCCGCGCCGTCATTTTTGACTGGGATAACACGCTTGTCGACAGTTGGGGCGCGATTGCCGAGGCTATCAATTTCGTCCGCGCCAAGTACGGGCTCAAGGTGTGGGACGGGGACGAGATCATGGCGCATTGCACCCGCTCGGCGCGCGAAAGCTTTCCGGACTGGTTCGGCGACAAATGGCGCGACGCGTGGCAGGACTACTACGACAAATTTATCGAGGCGCGCCGTTTGATGGGCCTTCACGAGGCGAAGGGCGCGTCGCAGCTTCTGGCGTGGCTTTCCGATAAAAAAGTTCCGATGGTGGTCGTGAGCAACAAGTCGGGCGAGCATCTGAGGGTCGAGGCCGGGCAAATGGGCTGGACGCAGTATTTTGCCTCGATTGTCGGGGCGCACGACGCGCCGCGCGACAAACCGGCGCGCGAGCATGCCGATCGCGCGCTGATATTGGCGGGTTTAAAGAACGGGCCGCACGTCTGGTTTATCGGGGACAGCGAGACGGATATTTTGTGCGCGCGGGCGGCAGAGTGCACGCCGGTTTTGATCGGCGACGCCGGGGACGCGAAAAGGCTCGGGGTTAAGACGTTTTTTGCCGATTGCGCGGCGGTCTTGGAGCATTTTATCAAGATAAAAGCGCTTTAGCATCGAAAATTAACGATACAATCCGGTTTCTGAAAACAATATTCATATGTAGTATTCGCTCGCAACTCTTAAAAGGGCGCAGTCGTATGAGCGCGTTGGACCTTTTGGATTCCGCTAAACGTGCAAAGATTGAATGTTTGGCGAGCGGCGTCAAAATAACCGAACAGGCAATGCAGGCTCTTGCCATTGCGCGTTCGGGGCGGCCGGTATCCATATATGAATATCCGACGACGGACGGGATTATTTTTAAGCTCGACGGCGCGGGATATGTGAACGCATCCTATGCAAAAAGACTGTCCGGCCGTCCGGCTTTCGAGATTACCCATGATGGCGGCGGCTTTAGTTTGCGCCGCATCGAAACCGGCGAAAAGCACCCTATAGAAATGGTTCCCCTTCCGGGTTTTGTCGGCGCGGACGGATCGAGGCCGTTCGGACGCATTCTGATGACGCATACGGACAGGGCCAGGCTTGAGCCTCTTGTCGGATGTTCTTATGGCTGCGCATTTTGCGATCTTCGTTTTGAGTCCTACAAAATTTTCGACCCAGACACGCTTTTGAAAGCGCTTAAAACGGCCATCGACGACCCCATCCTGCCCGCGCGGCATGGTATGATCGGCGGCGGCACGCCCCGAACGGAGGATCGCCACCGGTTGGATTCCGTCTATCGCGCGGTGCTTGTCGCGTCGCCCGTTCCGATGGATGTCATGGTAGCGCCACGTCCGAGGGACGAGGGCTTTATCGACCGGCTGTATCATTGGGGAGCGAACGATTTCTTCATTAATATTGAGCTTTTCGGAGACGCGAAGAAAAAAATCGTTCCTCAAAAGGCGAAAAATTTTTCTGCCTATGAATCGGCTATCGAGGCCGCCGTTGAACTTACGGGCGGGAAGGGACGCGTAAACTCGATGCTCGTTATAGGAATCGAGCCTTTAGAGGATACTTTAAAGGGGGTCGAATGGCTTGCGGAAAAGGGGTGTTATCCCGTTTTAAGCCCGTTCCGTCCTGCGCCCGGAACGAGTTTGGCCCGGCATTCTTGTCCGTCGGCCGAGTTTTTGGCCGAGGCTTGGGTGAAATCCAAAGAGATTGCGGTGCGTTACGGCGTCGAGGTCGGAAGCCGTTGCGCCGGTTGCCAGCATAACGAAGTGTCTTTTCCCCATAAAAACATGTCGTTCTGCTAGTGGGAGGCGCGCTTTCGCTACTTGAAGGACGCACTGAATACGGGTATGAACGCCTCATGAAAAACAACGATCTGCAAGACGGTTTTTTGAAGCGTTTATGCGAAAGCAAGAAGCCCGTGACGGTTTTTCTGGTCAACGGGGTGAAGTTGCAGGGCGTCGTGATGGCGCATGACGAAACGTCGCTGCTTCTGGGCCGCGAGGCGCATGAGCAGCTTGTTTTCAAAAGCGCGATATCGACCATCATGCCTCACGACAAGGTGCGCCTTGCCGAAGGCGGCGAGCCGAAAGAGTGACGGACGTATTTACAGACTCCTCGGGCATCCGGCACGGCGAACGCGCTCTCGTGATTAATCCGGTCTTGAAGGCCGAGCGGGCGCAGCAGGATAACGACGCGGCTCTTCATGAAATCGTCGAGCTTGCCCGCGCCATCGATCTTGGGGTCGTCCATGCGACGACGCTTTATTTGGCCCGGACGGTTCCGGCCACGCTGTTAGGCTCGGGGCAGGTCGAGGAATGCGCAAGTGTAGTCGCCGTGCAGGATATAGCCTTGGTCGTGGTCAACCACACGCTGACTCCCGTCCAGCAAAGAAACCTAGAGCGCGATTTGAAATGCAAAGTCATCGACCGCATCGGCCTGATCCTCGAAATATTCGGCGCGCGCGCCCGCACGAGCGAAGGCAAGCTGCAAGTCGAGCTGGCCGCGCTCGAGTACCAGAAGTCGAGGTTGGTTCGCTCGTGGACGCACCTCGAGCGCCAGCGCGGCGGGTTCGGGTTTATGGGCGGCCCCGGCGAGACGCAGCTCGAAGCGGACAAACGACTCATCACCGAGCGCATCGTGCGGCTTAAGAAGGATCTTGACGCCGTGCGCCGCACGCGGGGGCTCGGGCGGGAGGCGCGGCACCGCGCGGAACGGCCCACGATTGCTCTTGTCGGCTATACCAACGCGGGCAAATCGACGTTGTTCAACCGCCTGACCGGGGCGGACGTGCTCGTGCAGGATATGCTGTTCGCGACGCTCGACCCGACGATGCGGGGCATGAAGCTGCCCGGCGGGCGCGAGGTCGTCGTCTCGGATACGGTGGGGTTCATCTCGGACTTGCCGACGCATCTGGTCGAAGCTTTCCGCGCGACGCTGGAGGAGGTTCTTCAGGCCGACGTGATCCTGCACGTTCGCGACAGCGCGCATCCGGATGGCTTGGGGCAGCGCGAGGCGGTATTGGCTATTCTGGCCGATCTTGGCATAGCGGCGGATGACGAGCGGATCGTCGAAGTCCTGAACAAAATCGATCTGTTGCCCGAAGAAAGACACAAGCCGTACGCCGAGAGTCCGGACGCTTTCGGGCAGGGAGGGAGGGCTGCCGTTTCGGCCCTGACGGGCGAAGGGCTTCCCGGCCTGCTCGGATTGATCGAAAAACGGCTATCTTTGCGTTCCCGCGTGTACGAGATCGATCTTCCTTTGTCGGACGGCGCGGCGTTGTCGTGGTTGCATGCGCACGGGAAGATCGTCGCGCGGCGCGATACGAAGACGAAAGCGCGTCTTAAGGTCGAGCTTGAAACGGCGGATTTCGGGCGGTTTTGCAGCCGGTTCGGAAAAAAGAACTAGCCTTTATCCGTTTTTGATTCCAAAAAGGAGAGGAATCGCCCCGCCTTTTAAGTTCAGACGTCCTTTCCGCCTTGTCCTCATGACAGCCATCGACATTGCCGCCGTTCAAAAGATCATTGAAGAGGTCGCCGCGGCCGAAATCATGCCGCGGTTCCGGAAACTGAAGGATTCCGACGTTCATACGAAAAACGACAACGAAATCGTGACCGTGGCCGACCGGGCGTCCGAGGAGTCCCTGATTAAGCGCCTGTCGGCGCTTGTGCCGGGGAGCGTGGTGGTGGCCGAGGAGTGCTGCGATTGCAATCCGGGGATTTTGTCGCGTTTCGGGAGTGAGAACGACGTTTGGGTGGTCGATCCCCTCGACGGGACGTGGAATTTCATCGAGGGGCGGTGCGAATTCGGGGTTATGGTCGCCTGCGTGCGGCGCAAGGAAACGGTCGCGGCGTGGATTCACGATCCCAACACGAAACATACATTGTCCGCCGAAAAGGGAAGCGGGGTTTGGCTGCAAGGCAAAAAGATGACCTTGGCGGGCAGAAACCCGGATGTGCCGCGTCTGGTGCTGATCGGCTCGCGCCTGAGGAGCATTGTAACGAAGCCTCAACTGGCCTGCGCCGTCGCGTCGTTGCCTGCCCTGACGATAGGCACGGCGGTGGCGTTCGATTACGGCCGCGCGTTTGAGGGCAAAACGCTTTTTGCGAACAGCAAAGCGCCGCGGGTCACGTCGCTTTTATACAGGATGGCGAAGCCGTGGGATCATATGCCCGGGTCGTTTTTGTTTGGGGAAGGGGGAGGGGTCTCGGCGACTTTGTACGAGAAGCCGTACGATCCCGAGGACGGCAAGAGCGGGCTTTTGCTGGCGCCCGATCCGCTGGCATGGAAGAAAATCCATGACATCCTGAAGCCTGTGAGGGGAGAATTGGCGTTGGCAGACTCTTGCTAGAAAACACGACGACGGAATTTGGTTTAAGAAAGTATTTTATCAAACTGATATATTTGAGACTTTATAATATTGGGTAGGTGCTTTCCATTTTTGGCATCTATATATGCGGATTTTTGTCGATATGTAGCGCATGATGATGTGGTGGTGTAAAAGTTATCCACAACCCTATGTTTTTGTTCCGATATTGAAACGACCACATGAGGATACATTCAGAGAAGCGTTATTGAGGGCTTTTAGCCTCGATTTTCCACGAATAGGGGAACTGATTCGCAAAAATGAGGGTAAAAAGCGGGGGTGATTCGTTTTTTGAGGGCGCTGGGCGGCGGATTCAAGGGCCGAACGCCTCAAAACGGGCCTCGAACGCCCCCGATTCGTTTCCGTCGCGACGTATAATCCGTATCAGGCGGGGTGAAGGCGCGTATCTGTGCATTAAGTAATTTTTTAGTTTAAAAGAACATGTATGAGGTCCTCCAAACCCTGAATTTGTCACGCAGAGAGATATCCATGCCCATTCTCAATAGCCCGCTCGATCTGCTGTTTAAGGAGCAATTTCTGTTTCTCAAGGGATTTGTTCCCAAATGCGACGTGTACATGAAGCTCGAGGGCCTTCACGCTACGGGATCGATCAAGGTTAAGCCGGCCATATTCATTCTGGACGATCTGGAGAGGCGGGGGCTGGCCGTGCCGGGCAAGACCACGATCATCGAATCCACGTCCGGGAACATGGGCGTGGCGCTGAGTTTTTTGTGCAGGCTAAGGAATTACAGGTTCATATGCGTCACGGACCCGAAAGTTACCCGCGCCAACAGGCTTGCGATTGAGGCCTACGGGGGAGAACTGATTATCGTCGATAAGCGCGACAAAAACGGGGACTACGTCGGTACGAGGGTTGACCTGATTAAGGACATGATCGCGAAGAATCCCGATTACGTGTGGCCCGACCAGTACGCGAATCCGGCAAATAAAAAGGCCCATGCGACGTGGACGGGCGAAGAGATTTTGCGGAATTTCAAGAAAATCGATTATCTGTTCATCGGCGCGGGAACGACAGGGACGCTCATGGGCGTGGCGGAGGTTTTTGCGAAGAAATCGCCGGAGACGAAAATCATCGCCGTCGAGCCGGAAGGTTCGGTGACGTTCGATCCGGCAAGGAAGGGCAAGCGGCTTATTCCCGGCATCGGAGCGAGCCGGAAACCGCCGTTGACCGATCCGTCCGTGGTGGATCAGGTCGTTTACGTCGAAGAGCCGGACGCGATCAGGGCGTGCTACAGGATCGCGGCTCAGTACGGCATTCTTTTGGGAGGATCGACGGGGTCGGTTGCGGCGGCCATCCTCGCGCGGGCCCCGGCGCTGAAAGAAGGGGCCACGGTGGTCGCGATATCGCCGGACATGGGCGAGAAGTACCTCGAGACGATCTACGCGCCGGAGTGGGTGATCGAGAATTTCGGTTTCGACCCGAGGCAGACGGCGCCGAAATCCGAAGGCCCGCTGGTCGGGCCTTTGCGCGAGGTTGTCGAAAAGGCCTAATCCTTCGGGAAATGCAGCAAGAAAGACGTCAGGTTGCTGAGCGGGATGTTGCAACTGATGTCGACGGGAAAGGTATGCCGCGTCGTCTTGGCCGGGAATAACTTGCCGGACAGCCCCATCCGGATAATTTCGCGGTGATCGAAGGGTTCGCCGGTTTTCCACGAGACGACCTTGACGTCGTCGTAGTCGAACGCGACGACGGGGACGAACGCGCAGCCGAGCGAACGAAGGATGGTGTAGCGGTGGTGCCCGTCCATCAAGACCTTATGCTTGCGTTCGATGCAGAGGGGTTTCTTGAGTATGCCGTCCTTGATGAGCGAGAATTTGACGTTGACGAGGTTTTCCGGATCGGTTTCCTCCGTCGGGCGAATGGCGTCGATGTCCATCAGGACGACCGGATACTTTTTGGTTTCCGGGTCCAGGTAATGCTCGGCCATTTCGGGAGGTATGGGCATGGCGATCATTTCCCATTTTTCGGGAGCAAAAACAAGTCGTTTAGAGAAACGACGGCCTGTCCTTTAGTTTTGCGCGGGGCGCCGCGGATTGGCGCGCGTCTTTTCGGGGGGCGGGAGCGATGGAATCGGCGATACCGAGGCCCATGAAGGAATCGACGTTTTTGAGGAGCGCCAACCGGGCCTGAGGCGAGAAAGGAGGATCAGCGCGTTCGCGGCGGCCGTCGTCGATATATCTCCAGAGCCCGTGTTCAAGAGCCGACTTCGCATTGAGATTGTCTTTCAGGCTTAGCAGCATGTAGCCCGTATAACGGGCGACGAGTTCTCGTTCTTTTTCCGAAAGCGGCGTTTTTGGGAGAGCCGACCATGTCTCAAATTTGTTTTTAAGGTCTTCATAAGCCTCTTTGGCGACGGCGAGGGCTTCTAGGTTGATTGAAACCGGCTTCCAGTAGAGAGATGTCAGAACGAGGTATTTAAAATGAACGGGTTCGTAGCCGAGCGCCTTAAGGTCGTCCAGATCGACATCTTTGGCTTGTGGTTTGAGCAGGCCGGGGCGCAAGTCATG
>CAYUPD010000016.1:0-4259 GCA_964446645.1 uncultured Rhodospirillaceae bacterium | reverse complement strand
TTTTTGAGCAGGGAGCCGGGCATTTTGATCGGCGCGACGTGAATCCAATGATTGACCCACGTTTGGCCGAAGCGAGCCGCGCTTTGGAATATTTCGAAGATATGGTGCCGCGCGATGTGGCGGAAGCTGCCCGTATGAATGTCGAAATGGGAGCCGAGGTGCTTTGAGGCGGTAGCCGAGCATTCGATGTGCCAGCCCGGCGCGCCGAGGCCCCAAGGCGAAGCCCAAGTCATGGGCAGCAGAGGGTTGGCTTTTTTCGAGAGCCACAAAGGGAAGTCCTGATTTTCGCCGTTTGCGATGCGCTCTTCGATGGCTTTAAGGACGGGGGCAAAATCTCCCGATATGTCCTCGCGTCTTAGAGAAGCGCTCTCGAGGAATTTTTGGGTTTTAAAATAAACGGAGCCGTCTTCCGTGACTTCGGCGAATCCGTTTTGCAGGATGATTTGAATGAAGCCGGCGATGTCGCCGATATGATCGGAGACGCGATGCAGGTCGGGGGAGAGGAGTCCGAGCTCGGCTGACTCAGCGACGAATTTTGCTTCTTCCCGGCGGGCGGTTTTTGTCAGCGCTGCCATGTCTTTGCCTGCGGAATCGGCGTCCGGATATTTGATGTCGGTCAGGTTCATGACATGATGAACGCGGGAGCCGGAAGCTTCGAGGACGCGGCGCAGAAGGTCTTCGAAGATATAGGCGCGGTAATTGCCGAGGGGGACTCTGCGGCCCGTTTCGGAGGGGAAAACGGTCGGGCCGCACGAGTAAATCTTAAATTCGTCCGGATCGATGGAAGAGAGGATTTCCGTTTGTCCCGTTGCCGAGTTGTAGGCGATGGTCGGTTCGGACGATATACCTGAAAATTGAATGCCCATTTTTGTCTCTTAAAAAATTCCCGATATTTGTTTCGGATTTGAAGTTTCGATAAAGCCGTCTTGGCGCGAAAAAGGCCCGCCGCAGGGGCAGGCACAAGGGGCTATCGACAACAACGCAGAGACATAGGGCCAAAATCCGTGTAAATTATGGAGCAATCGTATGAACCGGTGCGTTTCTTGTCAAGTTTCGGAATATTTTCATGCGAATTAACTTAATGAATTTAAGCCGGAGCGGAAGGGGCTTTCTTTCGGGGAAGAGATCATGCAAAACACTGTCCTTAATGCCGGATTCCGGGATTCTTGAATGAGCAAGACTGCGAACCAATTAACCGCTCTTGAGGCCGCCGCCGAAATGGCCGATTTGGCGCGACAGATCGCGCGGCACGACGTAGCGTATCATCAAAAGGACGCGCCCGAGATTTCGGACGCCGCTTACGACGCTTTGCGCGCGCGGTATAAAAAGCTGGCCGAAGAGTTTCCGCAACTTCGTCCCGCCGACGATCCCGAGGTGCGCGTCGGCGCGGCTCCGGCGGCCGGTTTTGCCAAGGTGACGCACGCGATCCCGATGCTGTCGCTGGCCAACGCCTTCAGTGGCGAGGACGTAGGCGATTTCGTCGGGCGGATACGGAAGTTCCTTCAGTTGCCCGGGGATGCCGGGCTGACGTTTGTGGCCGAGCCGAAGATCGACGGCCTGTCGTGTTCTCTGCGATACGAAAAGGGCGCTTTGTCCGTCGCGGCGACGCGCGGGGACGGGACGACGGGTGAGAACATCACGGAGAACGTTCAAACGATCAGGGACGTGCCCAAGAAGCTTAAAGAGCCGTTTCCGGACGTTTTAGAGGTTCGCGGCGAGATATACATGAACCGGGACGACTTTTTTGAGCTGAACGCCGCGCGCGAGAAGGAAGGCGAAGATATATTTGCCAATCCACGCAATGCGGCGGCAGGCAGCGTGCGGCAGTTGGACGCGTCGGTGTCGGCGTCGCGGCCTTTGCGTTTTTTCGCCTATGCGCTCGGGGAGGGCCGGGAGGCTCAAAATTTCGCGTCGCAAAGCGATATCCGCAAGGCGCTTAAACATTGGGGTTTTTCGCTCAACGAGCCGTCGCGCCGGTGCGACGGAGAGAACGGATTGCTGGAATATTACCGTGAAATCGAATCCAAACGCCACGCCTTGCCGTTCGACATCGACGGGGTCGTGTACAAGATCGACCGCCTCGATTGGCAGGAACGCCTCGGTTTTGTGAGCCGGTCGCCGCGCTGGGCCATTGCGCACAAATTTGCGCCCGAGCAGGCCGAAACGCTGCTTAAGGATATCATTATTCAGGTCGGGCGCACGGGCGCGCTGACGCCCGTGGCCGATCTCGAAGCCGTTACGGTCGGCGGCGTCGTCGTCAGCCGAGCGACCTTGCACAACGAAGACGAAATCAAGCGCAAAGACATTCGCGTCGGCGACATCGTGCGCATTCAGCGCGCGGGCGACGTGATTCCGCAGGTGGTCGAAGTCGTCAAGCGCCCGAAGCCGACGGAAGCGTTCAAATTCCCGGATCGTTGTCCCAAATGCGGTTCTTTGGCCGTTCGCGAAGAAGGAGAAGCGGTGCGCCGCTGCACGGGAGGCCTGATATGCGCGGCGCAGGCGGTGGAGAGGTTGAGGCATTTTACGAGCCGGACGGCGTTCAATATCGAAGGTTTGGGCGACCAGCGTGTGCGCGAATTATGGGCGGACGGGCTTATCCGCTCGCCCGCGGACATATTCCGCCTTAAAAAGCACCGCGACGCTTTGGCGGCGCGGGACGGCTGGGGCGACAAGTCGGCGGACAAGCTGGTGGCGGCGATTGAGGCGCGGCGAAAGGTACAGTTAGAGAGGTTTATCTATGCGCTAGGGATTCGGCAGATCGGCGAGGCGACGGCGCAGTTATTGGCGAGGCATTACCAGAATCTTCCGGCGTGGCGCAAAGCGATGCTCGCCGCGAGCGATCCCGATTCGTCCGAACGGCGGGATTTAGAGTCGATCGATCAGATAGGGCCGAAGGTTGCGCAGGAAATAGCGGACTTTTTCAAGGAGCCGCATAACGTTAAGGCGATAGAGGACTTAACGGGTTTTTTGGAAGTAGAAAGCTACGAAAAACCGGCGCATGCGGGATCGTCGGTTTTGGAGGGGAAAACAGTTGTGTTTACGGGGACATTGGCTACGATGAGCCGGGCCGAAGCCAAGGCGAAAGCCGAAAGCCTTGGCGCGAAGGTCGCGGGGTCGGTGTCGTCGAAAACGGATTATGTCGTGGTCGGCGCGGATGCGGGGAGCAAGGCCGATAAGGCGCGGGCTTTAGGGGTGGAAGTGCTGGACGAAGCTGCGTGGAAAGCTCTGGCGGATAAGCGTTAGAGTTGCAGAAAAGGGGAGTCATTCTTGGTCATCGGAGGCGAAATTTTTCAGGCCGGGCAGTGGTCGAAGCAGGCGCTGGAGCTATTGCTGCGCGACGGATTGCCGCCGACGCCGCGGAATTACGCGGTGTATTACGAGTATGTTTCTGGCCGCAATTTCGACCTGAGCGCGGCGTACGACAAAGCGGTATCGCAAGAGAAAATGACGCAGCAGCACTGCGACGAAATCTATTACCAGCACATCGTGTCGGACGAAGAAAAGGGCCTTCTGAGGGACGCCGACAAGACGATTCAGGAAGAGATTGAGAAAGTGATGTGCGTGTTGGACACGTCGTCGCGCGAAACGGGAGCGTTTGGGGAGAATCTGGGCGCGTTTTCGACGCGGTTAAAGGACGCGGGGTCGGTTGAGACGTTGCGTGAGGCGGTCAAGAAGATCGCGGAAGAGACGCAGATCGTGACGGCGCAGAACGAGAAGCTGCAATGCGAATTGGCCGAAACGTCGGCGCAGTTAAGCGCGGTGCGGGACGATTTTGACCGCGTGCACCGCGAGGCGCAGATTGACCCGTTGACCGAAGTGGGCAACCGCAAGTTTTTCGACCGCGAGATCGTGCGCGTGCTTGCCGAGGCGTGCACTCAGGGGACGAAGGTTTCGATGTTGATGGTGGACATCGATTTTTTCAAGAAGTTCAACGATATGCACGGGCACTTGGTCGGCGATCAGGTTTTGCGGCTAGTGGCGCGCACGCTGGTCGAGAACCTCAAGGGCCGGGATATTATCGCGCGTTACGGCGGGGAGGAATTCGTGATCGTTCTGCCCGACACGCGCCTGCAGGACGCGCAGCGCGTCGCCGAGCATCTGCGGGCGTCTTTGGCGACGAAAAACATCACGCGGCGGGGGACGAACGAAGTTCTGGGTACGATCACGATTTCGATCGGCGCGGCCGAATATGCGCCGTGTGAGGACAGCGACGCGCTGATTGCGCGGGCCGACAACGCCTTATATGAGGCCAAGCAAAC
>CAYUPD010000015.1:0-14417 GCA_964446645.1 uncultured Rhodospirillaceae bacterium | reverse complement strand
GAAGTAGAAAAAGGCCGCCGCGAACATGACGACTAAGATGGCAGGCGCGACGGCTAACAACGTAAAGACGCTGATGATCCTGATTTGCAGCTTCGACCCGGCGAGATTGCGGTTACGGCGGCGCCAAGCTTCGTAGACCCGGTGCGTGACGACGGTACCGAGCAAAACGAGGAAGCCTAAGTCCATCAGCGAAAGGACGGTGACCGTCGTCGGATCGTCGCCGAAGAAGGGCGAGCGAGTCATGGCGCCGTAGGTCGCGAGGCCCGAGGCAACCGACGCGATGATGAGGGCGATGACCATTTTGTCGCGCAGGCGCGTGCGAACGGCCCAGATGATGAAACGCTGGGTTTGCTCTTTGAAAATTTGCGCGAGGCGCGGCATGGAAGGAAGCTTAATCATTCGCCGCCCTGCCCCTGTTTTTGTTTGTGCGCCGCGCATCCACCCCTAATACTTTAAGTTTTTTGCGAAGCGTATTGCGGTTAAGGCCCAAAAGTTCGGCGGTACGCAACTGATTGCCGTCGCAGACCGACAAGGCGAGGCTTAAAAGCGGCTTTTCGACTTCGCGCAAAATGCGGTCATAAAGGCCCGCTGAAGGAAGGCCGTCTTCGTGCGCGGCAAAATAGTCGCGCAAATGGCGCTCGACGCTCGAAGAAAGTCCCTTGGACACTGTCATGCCTCCGCCTCCATCGACGACAGATAAAAACGCCCGATCAGCTCGCGGGCCTTTTCGGCGTTGTCCGTCGTATTAATCGCCGCGCGGAATTCCGAAGACCGCGGCAGCCCTTTTGAATACCAGCCCATGTGCTTGCGCGCAATCCGCAATCCGGCGTAGCTGCCGTAATGCGTCAGCATCGCGTCGAAATGCTCCAAAAGCGTCTCGTAACAGCGTTGAAGCGGCGGTTCGGGCGCTATCGAGCCGTTTTGCAGATAATCCATAAGCTGCCGCAGAAACCAAGGGCGGCCGAAGCTTCCGCGCCCGATCATGACGCCGTCCGCGCCCGAAAGCTCGAGTGCCGTAGCGGCGTCGGACGGTTCGCGGATGTCGCCGTTAACGATAAGCGGAATCGTAACCGCCTCGCGCACGTTGCGGACAAAAGCCCAGTCGGCTTTGCCTTCGTACATCTGGCTGCGCGTGCGTCCATGAACCGCGATCATCCTGATACCGCACTCTTCGGCGATTTTGGCAAGGCGCGGCGCGTTTTTATGCTCGTTATCCCAGCCGAGGCGCATCTTGAGCGTCACGGGAATTTTGACGGCCCTTACGACCGCTTCAAGAATGCGCGCGGCAAGAGGCTCGTCGCGCATGAGCGCCGAACCGGCAAAGCCTTTGACGACTTTCTTGACCGGGCAGCCGAAATTGATGTCGATGATGTCGGCGCCTTTATCCTCGTTAAGCTTGGCAGCCTCGGCCATCGCTTCGGGCTCATTGCCCGCGATCTGGACGGACATCAGCCCCTCGTCAGGCGCGCGCGCGGACATCTGCATCGTCTTGCGGCATTCGCGGATCATGGCTTGACTGGCGATCATCTCGGAAACGACCATCCCCGCGCCGAACTTCTTGACGAGGCGGCGGAAAGGCAGATCGGTCACACCGGCCATGGGCGCAAGAATGACCGGCACGTCGAGCGTCGCCGCACCGATGTGTACGGGCTTTATTTTGGGCAATGTCGCAGGTCTTCCGTGCATGGGCACGGGATATAGCATCTGCCTAAAAAATAGGCAAATCATTCGCCTTCATATTCTAAGTGCGGAAAACCAATTGAACCGCCTGTTTATGCTATGCGCCGCCCAAGCCGTTTTTGCGGCTCAAATCACGGGCCCCCTTCGCCGTTTTTTCACGACGGATGGGCTCATACAATTCACTTGTTATTTCGTCAGCATCGCGGATCATTCCGGCGCTTCCTTCCGGGATTATGGAGCATACATCCTGAAGAAAATTTATCAGATACTCCCGCATCTCACGATTGTTTGTTTTCAGTAAATGAATGCCCTCATCCATAATCTGGGGCGTATAGCCTTCTTTCGCCCGTCTTACCCGATAATTTTCAAGGATAACTTCAAAATCTTCCCGGATGGCCTCAATCTCGACTTGTTTTTTGCAAATCTCGACCATCTTTTGCCCTGCCTCAGGCGATTTCGCGTAAAATAAAAATTCAAAAACTCCGGGCTCGCTCAACGTACTCTCCAAATAGATATCGCCGCCAACCGATTTTGTTATAGAATTTAAAAGCGGCCTGATTTCCTTTGTTTCACATTTAATAAGACTTTCTTTTTCGTCTATAAGGCGCTTTTCAATTTCTTGAAACTCAGCAATCGTCCCAAGAAACTCATAGGGTCTTTGAACTTTGGCATATTCTTCACACGCCTTATTATCGGTCGTGTTGATAGATTTAATATTTTCGATGATCTCTTCAACTCCCTTACGCAAGTTTCCCATCGATTCAGGAATCAAGTCACGAATATTTTCTGCAAACGGCACCATACGGGCTTGCATATTCCGGATTTCGACATCTCTAAGAGAGATGGCAACGCCCATCGTTCTCGGCGTAAGCCCCTCATTAATAATTTCTCGCGCAAGAGTTTCAGCTTGTCCAAATTCTCTGCAAACTGCAGAGCGAATATCCTCGCGTTTAATGCATAAATTCGAAATTAAAATGGCATCTTCCCTCGAAATCCGCCCTTCCTTTCCGGATAAAAGCTCGTACGGCTCCATCACCTTGCAGAAAAGATCTTCAACAAGGGCTTTTTGGGTCATGGCTAATTTGATATACCCCAAATGTCCCTCCTCCATCTTTTTCCGGAATTCGTCGATCGTTCCTTGAAATTCGGGAGCGTCCGATCCTGAGTTGCTATTATTTACATCTTCCATAATTTCTTCTCGTAAATATTAGGGTTTCTCCGACGTTAGAGGCCCATCATACCTCGCCAAAACGAAAATAATTACAGCTTTAATCATACTATATACGAACTCCTTGCATTCCATAGCCTTCCTAGTACTTTCCCCCCTGTTGGTTAAGAGGTTTTTATGCCCATTTGCACAGCTTTGATTGTCGCCGCAGGCACCGGCTCCCGTTTTGGGAGCAAAATGCCCAAGCAATATTACGCGCTTGGTGGCCAGACGATCTTGCGCCGAAGCGTCTTGGCGTTTCTTAAACATCCTCATATCGACGAGGTGCGCGTCGTCATCAATCCCGATCACCGCGACATGTACGACGAAGCTGTCGGCGATCTGGGCCTTCCCGAGCCTATTGCCGGAGGCGCAACGCGGCAAGAGAGCGTCCTTTTGGGGCTTGAGGCTCTGGCCAAGTCCAAAAACAAGCCCGATTTCGTCATGATCCACGACGCCGCGCGGCCCCTTGTCGATGCCGCCACGATCACCGCCGTCCGCCGCGCGCTCGATACGTGCAAAGGCGCGATTGCCGCCAAGCCCGTCGTCGATACGCTGAAACGCGGCGACAAAGACAATATCACGAACACGGTCGATCGCGCCAACCTGTGGCAGGCGTATACGCCGCAGGCGTTCCACTTTAACGACATCCTCGAGGCGCACCGCAAGGCGACAAACGCCAAAGTCACGGACGACGCTTCCGTCTTCGAACTCTTCGACATTCCCGTCAAACTCATCCCCTCGAACCCGGACAACATGAAAATCACAAACCCCGAAGACCTCGACCGCGCCACGCGCCTGATGGGCCAGAGTTTCGGCGACATCCGCGTCGGCATGGGCACGGACGTGCATCCCCTTATCCCCGGAGACAAGATCATCCTGTGCGGCGTGACCATTCCGCATAACTTTAAATGCCAAGGCCATTCCGACGCCGACGTCGGCCTTCACGCGCTGACGGACGCCATTTTAGGCGCCATCAGCGCGGGCGACATCGGCAAGCATTTTCCGCCCTCCGACCCTCAATGGAAAGGCAAGGACAGCGCGCATTTTCTGCGTTACGCCGTCGGCCTCGTCGCCGAGCGCGGCGGGATTATTTCGAACGTCGATATCACGTTCATGTGCGAAGCGCCGCGCATCGGCCCCCACAGCGCGGCGATGATCGCGCGCGTGGCCGAAATCCTTGAGATCGATCCGTCGCGCGTCAGCATCAAGGCCACGACGACCGAAAAGATGGGCTTTACGGGCCGCGGCGAAGGCATCGTCGCGCAGGCCGTAGCGACCTTGCGCTTTCCGGGCTGATCCATGGTAACCCCTCCCGTTATCCTGCTAGTCGAGCCGCAACTGGTCGAAAACATCGGCATGACGGCGCGCGCCATGATGAACACGGGGCTTAAAGAGCTTCGGCTCGTCAACCCGCGCGACCCTTGGCCCTTGGAAGAAGTCCACCAAAAGCGCATGGCGGCAGCCTCCAGCGGCGCGGACGAAATTCTCCAAAACGCCAAAATCTTCGCAACGCTCGAAGACGCCATCGCCGACCTCAACTACATCTACGCCACAAGCGCGCGTTCGCACGACATGGTCACGCGCATTATGACGGCCCGCTCGGCGGCTCCCGATATGATCGAGCGCGCCCAGCAAGGCCAAAAAGTCGGCGTGATGTTCGGGCGCGAGCGCACCGGGCTCATCAACGACTATATCGTCATGGCGAACGCCAAGATCACCATTCCTCTCAATCCCGAGTTTACGTCGCTCAATCTCGCGCAATCGGTTCTTCTGATTGGATATGAATGGTATCAGGCGCAGGATAAGACTCCGCAGGACTACCTGCACACGGGCAACAGCCCTCCTGCCTCGCGCGAGGAATACCTCAACTTCTTCCGCCGCCTCGATGAAGAACTGGACAAGGCCGGTTTTTTTGTCGCCGAGCACATGCGCCCGACGATGACTCACAGTCTTCACAACGCGCTCGAACGCGCCGCCCTAACCGATCAGGAAATCCGCACGTGGCACGGCGTGCTGACGGCTCTGGCCGAAGGCCCGCGCCGCGAGCGGAAGAAGGAATAAATCATGGCCGGATGGGCGCTCGTCACAGGTTCCGCCAAGCGCATCGGGCGCGCGATTGCGCTTGATCTCGCGGCGCACGGATGGGATATCGTCGTGCATTACAACCGCTCGGTCCAGAAAGCCCAAAAACTCGCCGAAGAAATTCAGGACATGGGCCGGACAGCGTGTCTTGCCGAGATCGATCTTTCGGACGCCAAGCTGGCCGAACGGCTTATCCCTTCTCTTACCGAAGAACTTGGCCCCATCCGCGCGCTCATCAATAACGCGGCGCTTTTCGAGCCGGACGACAAAGACCCGGACGGATCGCGCCACTGGGCCGTCAACGCCGAGGCTCCGCGCCTGCTCAGCAAAGCCTTGCGCGACAGTCTCCCGAAGGGCGAACGAAGCGTTATCGTCAATCTTCTGGACGGAACGCCTCCCGCCTCCAACTTTTCGGCTTATGTCCGGAGCAAAAATTTTCTAACCGACCTGACGCTTAACATGGCAAAGTCCTTTGCCCCCCGCGTTCGAGTCAACGGCGTCGCCCCGGCCTATGTTTTGCCGAGTTCCCGGCAAACATTGAAATCGTTCCGCAAGCTGGCAAAAGATAGAGCCGTTTCGCCGGAGCAAGTCGCCGAGGCGGTTCGCGGGCTTATTGAAGACACTTCCGAAACAGGAAAGATCGTAACCGTTGGTTAACCAAGATTGCCTCAATCTTGCCATAAGAACTTGATATCGAAAGAGGAAGAAGGGAAAATAGGCCCATGCGTCGTTCCTCGCCCCTATTGCTTGGCATTGTTCTCGCCGCCGCGCTCGGCGCGAGCGGGCCTGCGCGCGCGGGCGACGCGTCGGTTTTAGGAACGGCCTTCGGCGCAATAACCGGAGGCGTTCTCGGCAACCAGATCGGGCAAGGATCGGGACGGTTTTTATCGACGACGTTGGGCGTCGCCATCGGCGGAAGCGTCGGCAACAGCATCGGCCAGGAGATCGACCGGGACAACGCCCGTTCGCGCTACGCCTCGCCGGGCTACGGGTACTATGCGTCCGAGGACGTGTTCGCGCCGATTTCTTATTATTCGTATACGCCGAACTACGTCGCGCCGCCCGCGCCGCCGCCGACGTACATCGACCAGAACGCCGGGACGTACTGCCGCGAATTCTCGCAAGAGATCAGAATCGACGGCAACCCGGTCGAAAGCTACGGCACGGCGTGCCTGCAACCCGACGGAACGTGGCGCATCGTCCGCTAAGTTCCTTACTTACTTACCCTCAGGTTCGCGAGAGAGTCGCCGATGGCGTCGAAAATACTTTGCAATTCGGAAGTCGTCGGCGAATGGAAATAATAGTTATTGGCCGTCGCACAGTCCCTCAATAAGTTCTCGTTGAGGCTGCCGCTGGGGCCAAGGCCAATCGTGTAGATGTAGATGCCGAGATTCTTCATGTTCGTGCAAACGGACAGAGTCTTGGAGTCGATAGCATCCTCTGAGGCCGAAACTGTGGTTTCGCCGGTCCAGTCATTGATCGGAAACCAGAAAGCAGCTTGAGTGCTGTCGTACATGGTGTTCAAACCGTCGGTAAGAAGCACGACGGCCTTGGCCATGCCGCGCGCGTTATAGTCGAGCGGAAGATTCTTTTCCGTCATCGTGCCGCCCCAGAGGCCGCGCCATTTCGGAGACAGCATGCGCCAGGCCCAAACCATGCCCTCGCTGATGATGGTGCTGCCGTTGGCCGACATGGCGTTGATCGACGACAAAAGCGTGTCGGATCTGTATGTCATGGGAGTCACAACGCGGGCGCAACTGGTCAACTGGCCGTACGAAGGCCCGCTGTAGTCGGTGCCCCACGAGGAGTTATGCTCCAAAGGCGACGCATAAGCGTAGTTTCCTTTCGCCGTGCAGATGGTCTTTCTGTTGTAATAAGAGTTGACGCTCGGCGTGCAGCTTGAAACATCCGTGGACGAAACGAGCGCTCCGGTCGAAAGCTTTTCGACGCGCTTGACGTAAGAACGCATATTGAAGAGCGTAAAAGGCTCGCTCAAGGCCGGTTCGTCGTCGGTAATGTCGTAATAGACGCCGTCATGGTAGTGCCGGGCGTCGACGCAGCCCGTCCAGGAGGAGTTCAAGTATGCGTCGTAATTGGCAAGCCAGCTTGGATGCGACGTGCCGATATTGACGGCCTGAGAGAAAGGAACGATGCCGACGAAGAGCTTATTGTTGGTCGACTCGGTCGCGCCGCCGAACAGCGTGTTGATGAGAGTTGTGGCGGCCGTTTTAAGAGCCTGAAGCTTCGTCAGCCCGCCGCCTGCGGTTTCGCCCATAGACCCCGTGTTATCGAGAACGAAAACAAGTTCGATGCCGGTAATCGCGCGCGAGATTTCCGAGTGGGCGGTCAGAATGACCTCTTGCTTGCCGATGACTCCCATAAACGTCGTCGGCACGACGGCGGTCGCCGTGAGCGTGAAGACCGTGTTTGTGGCATTGGGCGTTACGGTATGTCCCGTAATGCTCGCCCCCATATAGTTGCCGAAATTAGTGTCGAGGTATTTTCTGAATTCTGTTTCCGTATTGGCCGTGCTGACGGTAGCGCCCGCCGCCAATCCTGCGGCATCGACCGAAAATTGCAGTTTGGCTTGCACCATCTGCACGCGGCCGACATCAATGGCAATGCCTGCAAAAGTCGTCATCGCAAGAAGGGAAAGCGCAAGCAAAGGCATCGTCATGCCGGATTCCGACCGAGCGAAGAGCCCGATTTTCGCAATCCATTTTTGGTTCAAGACGGAGGCTCGATCAAGGGACTCAAGCGGGGTTTAAAAACAACCTCGCTCGAAACGCGGGTATTCCCGAATTGGCCATTCAGGAACAACGGCGAGAATTCAAAAAACACCTCGGTCACGATCACGTTATCGCGATCGTTGAGAGTCAGGCCGTTGGGCAAATGCGCCCGGCTTCCCGCCTCAGGAGGGCCGACATCGCTCGGAGGCCATTCTCCGCTACCGATATCGGGCGGGTACGCATACTGCCAGGCAACGATCGTACCCGCGTCGGGATCTTCATAAACGGACGTGACGATAATGTAGCCGGTCGCAGCGGGAGGATCGCCCTCGTCGTCCTGAATGCCGAGCGTCTCTGGATTGAACGAAATCGGCCTCATGAGCTGGCCCGCAGCGAGCATAATATCGGTCATCTGATCGCGTGTCGGCGTTTCCTCGTGTTGGGTGATGATGTCGTTGATCGTATAGGCGATGCGATCAACTTTCTCGTTGGCGAGAAGATAGTAGCTGCCGTCGAAAATGCCGAGCATCAGGATCATCCAGATCGAAAGAGTCAAAGAGAACTCGATCGCCGCGACGCCTTTGCGTCCGCGCGTAGAGCGGCCTCTGAAAGCGATCTTTTTAGCCGTACGGTTCATTGCGCACCACAATTCGCGTGTTAAGGTTTAGCGTTCCGTCGGGTTGGCACTTAGTGGCCAAAGCGGCGCACATAAGGGGCGTAAAGATTTTCCAGGGATAGGTGACCGAGTAGGTTACGATCTGCTCTTCGCCGCCATAGTCGGTTGTACCGCCGCCTGCGGCAGCGCCGCCGAAGGAGTCGTAACTTTCGACGGTGACGACGAGTCGCATGGGATCGAGAAGCGAGCCGTAAGAGGAAAGCTCGCGGGTAAAGACCTGATTGATGGTCTGGGCCTGCGTCATCTCGGAAGCGACATAGCCGGTTTTGCCGAGGCGGGAGGCGTTGAAGGCGGCGTTTTCGAGTATTTGCTGGGCGCCGAGCATCAAGGACATTTCGGTAATGCCCATCATGAGGAGAAAGAAAGGCGGCGCGAGCAAAGCGAATTCGGGCGCGAAGCTGCCTTTGCAGCGCGCCCTGGAGGGAGAATGAGCCAACCTCGATAAAGCCCTAAACATACGCATGACCTTAAAATGGCTGATGATTTTCCTGTCCCAAGAGGCAGGAAGTCCATCTGAGATCAGTATCCCACGTATGCCTTTACAGGTTGTTAAACATCCCTATGATTTAGGAAAATTTGAAGAAATTTGAAATTCGAAGGAATTTTGAAGGAGCTTGGCAACTCATTGTCATGGCACAAGAATTGAGCGTAGAAATTCTCTTTTTTTGGATATTCTTAAACGTTACAGAACAATGATTTTTAAATAAAGAAAAGAATTCTACGCCATTTTAGAAATTTCCGATCTCGGCTATTGAGACGAAAAACGCGTTTTGCAGTCCAATAGACGAGATCGGAAAAAGGGCCTACTTAGCCGTCATGATCATGATCATCTGGCGTCCCTCGAAGCTCGGTTCGGTTTCGACTTTACCGAACGGATCGAGGTCGGCGCGAACGCGGGCAAAGACCTGATGGGCGATGTCCTGATGGGCCATTTCGCGGCCTCTGAATCGCATGGTGATCTTGACCTTATCGCCGTCTTTAAGAAAGGCCGAGGCGCTCTTCATCTTGATCGCGAAGTCGTGATCGTCGATGGTGGGACGGAGCTTGATTTCCTTAAGCTCGACGACCTTCTGCTTTTTGCGGGCTTCGGCGGCCTTTTTCTGCATTTCGTATTTGTATTTGCCGTAATCCAGAACTTTGCAAACGGGCGGTTCGGCATTCGGCGAAATTTCGACCAGATCGAGACCGGATTCTTCGGCGAGGACGAGAGCGTCGCGTATCGCCATAACGCCGCGCATTTCGCCTTGGGCGTCGACGACACGAACCTGACGTGCAGTAATGTCGCCGTTAACACGGGGGCCATCGTCTTTTTCGCGCCGCGGCGGCTCGCGGCTTCCCCGGTTCATCGTTGTAAGAGAGATGGAAAACTCCTCTAAAAGTTGATCCAAACGGGGTCAATCCCGTCCGAAGCGTCAAAATAGAGAAAAACTTAGTTTCGTCAACAACTAAAGAGGACTCCCCCTCCAAAAAGAGGGTATTGGCGGGCATTTCGGCGATATTTCGCTTTTTTCCTTGTTTTTGGCCCGCCTTCCATACCTATATAATGAGTTGTCTTCAGGGACGGTTTATGAAGAAAAGAAAACGCGCAGCTCCCGCGTCCAAACGCAAAAAACGGCCGAGTTTCGCGCTATTTGCGGTGCGCTCGGCATTTCTCGTCGGGATTTGGGTATCGATTGCGGCCTTTTTGTACGCCGGATATTGCGCCATCAACCTTCCGGACGTTCGCCAGATCACGCAGCCGCCCCTGCGCCCGTCGGTCGAGCTTGTGGCCGAGGACGGAACCGTTTTTGCGCGCTACGGAGACCTGATCGGCTCGTATGTCTCGCTGTCCGATCTCCCGAGTTACGTCCCCCATGCGGTCATCGCCATCGAAGACCGCCGCTTTTACGACCACTTCGGCATCGACGTTTTCGGCATTGCGCGCGCCGCCGCGTACAACGTCGCCGCGGGCCATACCGTTCAGGGCGGCTCGACGCTGACGCAGCAGTTGGCGAAGAATTTATTCCTGTCGCCCGAACGCACGCTTCGCCGCAAAGTTCAGGAAATGTTGCTCGCGCTTTGGCTCGAGCATACGTATTCGAAAGACCAAATCCTGACGGCCTACCTCAACCGCGTCTATCTGGGCAGCGGCGCGTATGGCATCGACGCGGCGGCCGAGACGTATTTCAGCAAATCCGCGCGGGACTTAAGCGTGGGCGAAGCCGCCCTGATCGCGGGCCTGTTGCGCGCGCCCTCGCGGTATTCGCCGTTGCGCGACCCGGCGCAGGCGCTCGACAGATCCAAGATCGTGCTGAAAGCGATGGTCGAAGAAGGCTACCTGACCGAAGCCAAGCGCCGCAAAGCTGTCGCGAACCCGCCGAAGTTCGACCGCGCGCCCGCCCAAAACAATCAGGCGCGGTATTTCGCCGACTGGGTCTACGACCAGTTGGGGCCGTTTATCGCCGACACGCGGCAGGACATCGTGGTCAAAACGACGCTCGACACAAACCTGCAACACGCAGCCGAGCGCCACGTCGAGGACATTCTTTCTAAATACGGCGCGGCCAAGAAAGTCTCGGAAGCGGCGTTGATCGCGCTGGCGCCCGACGGCGCGGTGCGGGCGATGATCGGCGGCCGCAACTACGGCAAAAGCCAGTTTAACCGCGCAACGCAAGCCTTGCGGCAGCCGGGCTCGGCGTTTAAGCCCGTCGTCTATCTGGCGGCGATTGAGGAAGGCGCGACTCCCGACGAAGTCATCGTGGACGCACCGGTCAAGATCGGCAAGTACGCGCCCGCGAACTACGAAGGCAAATATGCAGGCCCCGTCACGCTGCGGCGCGCGCTGGCGGAGTCGATCAACACCGTGGCCGTGCGACTGCTCGACCGGGTGGGCGTGAGCAAGGTGATCGAGACGGCAAAGGACTTGGGCATCGCCTCGTCACTGGAGCCGAACGCCGCGCTGGCGCTGGGCGCCAGCGAAGTGAAGCCGATTGAGATGGCGGCCGTATACGCCTCGCTGGCGTCAGGCGGACGGGCGATTACGCCGTATGCGATTAAGGAGATTGAGAACCGTTCGGGCCAAACGCTCTTCCGTTTCGACGACGCGACTCCGCCGCGCGTGGTAGACCCCTCGGCCGTGGCGACGCTGACGCAAATGATGGAAGAAGTCATGAAGACGGGCACGGGCCGCGCGGCAAGGCTCGGCACGCGCCCGGCCGCCGGCAAGACAGGGACGACGTCGGACTACCGAGACGCGTGGTTTGCGGGCTTTACGGCGGATTACACGACGGTGGTCTGGATGGGTAACGACGACAACACGCCGACGCTCAAAGTGACGGGAAGCACCCTGCCCGCGGTGCTATGGCATAATTACATGAGCGAGGCCGAAGCGGACCTGCCCGAAGAACCGTTGAGAACCGGCAGCGTGGTCGAGCAAATCTTCGACGGCGCGGGCGCGGTGACGAACGACATGTCGAACGCGCTGGGGAATTTTATCAACGGCATCTTGGGCGGCGAACGCCACACCCTGCCAAAAAAACCTTAGCGTCGTACCAGCATAACTATACGTTCGCCGGAGGTGAATATAGGCCTTGGCTTATGACCATTTTCGAAAACATATTTTTCGCATTTTCAATGACGGAACGGTTGATTTGCATTCTGCCCGCGGTCTCATTTACTGCGTTTTTATCAAAACCAATATAGCGATCATAGTAGGAGCTTTTGTCATCGTCTGTGGTTTTAATCGTCAGCTCTCTGCATGCATTATCCCACCACATGACATCCATATCTGATGAACCGGACGCGCTTGTACGAAACCACATGGCCTCTTCCTTCATAAAATCCTTATAGGCTTCGCAGTTTCCACGTATCTCTATATTGCCGTTATCCCAAATCGACATGACAACTATGTTGGTAGATATACTATCGGGGAAATCTTGTTTTTCCGTCGCCACGTAATGGATGCTGAAGCCATCATACCCTTTTACATAACCGTTATTCTGATAGCAGCCATATACTCTATAAAGATCAAAATGACTCTGGCTCTTGATCTGAGAAAGAGCTTTCATCTCCGGAATAATGTCTTCCTCTACGGCTTTATACAGAAGAGCATACTGTTCTTTATTATGGTTTTTAATTTTCAAGTATCTTGCACGAGCGTATGCATTGTACTTCATGGTTACAAAATTCACTCCGGAATCAAGGCTGGCTCTGACATGCTCTGCCACCGGCGTTGTCACCGGCGCGACAGCATTTGACACCCTATTCCAAAACTTGCGCCAGGCTATTTTTCTGTCGTAACTTCTCACTTCGGCGTCTCTTTTTTTCTTGGCCTTTTTTTCATTATCATCCGCATTGCGAGCAGCCTCCGCATCGATCTTGGCCGCGCACTTATCTACGGCGGCAAGGAACGTCGGAGATATGTCCTCGCGCCTTACGGACGGAAGTTCGGCCTTGCCGGGCTCGGCAATGAGCGTATTCGCGCCGCTTTGATCGACGAAAATTGCAAGGGCCGTTTCATTAGGTCCCTTGCGAGGTTTATCTGGCGACATAGGCATTCCCCTTCTTAAAAATATTCATAAATTATACGTTGATGTAATCAATGACCTGTCCCTGTTTTGCATACATTCTCTGGCTTAAAAGCGTGCACATAAACGCCGTCTTAGCGTCGCTGACGACCGTCTCCTTTATGCGCCCCGTCAGGCTTACCGCATTCCGGCTAAAACCAAGATAAGGCTCAAGATGGGGATATTTGTTGCACCTGTGTTTCTCGATTTGGAAAGTTAAATCTTTCGATCTATCATCCCACCACATCATTTCCATTTCTGAATAATCGTAAGGATTAGCGCGGTTCGACGTAGCCTCCGCATTCATCTTTTCTCTGTAAGAATTGCAATTGCCGCGAACTTCTATGTCGCCATCGTCCCAAAGCGACATCACGACGATGTTGGAATTCTGCGTATCACGATAACTATCGTCCCTTTTAACGGCCACGTAGTGAATCCCTTCGCCTTTATGCATTTTTCCGCCGTAATAGTTTGTAACTTTATAGAAAGTAAATTGGCTTTTTTCTTCAATTTCAGAAATTCCCTTTGTATTAAAAATAAAAGGAATTACGGCATTGTTGAGAGAAAAGAGTCGATCCTTTTTTTCGTTTTCAGTTCTTATAGCTGTTTCGGCAACAAAGGCATCGTACTTTACGCTTACATAATTCCGGCCCGCCGCGATTTTATTTCCTACTGGCACCGTTATCGGCTTCAGAATATTTGATACCTTCCCGCGAAGCTCGGATATTGCAATTTCTACTTCTACTTTTTTCAGTCTTCTTTTGTTTCTAGCGACACTTTTTCTATGCTCATATTCATCGTTTCTTTGCTGCCTCTCTGCAGCCGCAGCCGTAAGATCGACGGCGCATCTGTTGGCCGAAGCGATAAATTTTTTGTGATTTTTGATATCGACAGGCGGAATTTCCGCTTTGCCAAGAACAGCCGTTTCATCTCTTTCGGCACGTTTTTTCTTTACCGACATCTTTAAATTCCTTCTAAAAAATAGGCTTAGAACTGAAATTCTATAATAAATGCTGTGCGACTAAGGATATTAACACATCGGCACAGGCTTCATCAAAAGCAATAAATACTTTCATTTAACCATAAAACGTAGCGTCGTATCGGCATAACTTCTCTCGACGACGATCTCGCACCCCGGCAACGGCGCGAGAGCCTCTTTCTTGGCCGTTTCGGCGACGATGACGGCATGCGGCGCAATCCATCCCGCTTTGTCCAGCGCCTCAAACGCCGGAAGGATCAGCCCTTTTCTATAAGGCGGCGCGAGAAAGATTAGTTTACATGGGGCGCCCGTATTTTTCGGCGGCTGCGTCGCATCGGCCATCAGAATTTGGCATTTGTCGGCAACCCCCAACGTCGCCGCATTGCCCCGCGCGATTTTGAGCGCCTGCATATCCTTGTCGAACAGCGTCGCCTGCCCCGCGCCCCACGAGATCGCCTCAAAAGCCAGCGCCCCGGTGCCGCAAAACGCATCGAGAACGCAAATATCCGGCGCAAAC